>JBGTNB010000024.1:0-4244 GCA_041743285.1 Gemmatimonadaceae bacterium | reverse complement strand
GCGCAGCGACGGCAGCGTGGAGTGCGCGTTGGGAATCGTCAGGCCGACGGCATCTCCCGGGGCGGTCGGGGAGGTCGTGCTCGCCTACCGTCCCGAAGCGGTCCGCCTGGCGGTGCCGCGGCCTGGCCAGCCTCAGTGGCGCGTTGCCGCCGTGAGTCATCGGCCCCGCGGCACGACGCTGGTCCTCCGGCTGGAGCGGGGAGACTGGGACGTCTCCGTGGAAGCGGTCGCAAATGTCCGCGCCGGGTGGAACATCGGAGAGGCGGTGGGCCTGACGATCGACGAAGGCGGCTCCATCGCATATCCCACGTGACGACCTGATGCTCGACGAAGCGTTGCGACCAGTGAAAGAGCGCGTGCTGCTCCCCGCCGCACGGGCGATCGGCACCCGGGTGCAGCCGCTCACCGTGACGCTCCTTGGCTTCGCCTGCGGAATCGGCGCGGCAGGGGCTGCCGCTGCCGGTGCATATGGGCTCGCCGTCTGGCTTTGGCTCGCGAATCGGATCCTCGACGGCTTGGACGGGACGCTCGCGCGCGCGCAGGGTACGCAGACCGATATGGGCGGCTATGTCGACATTCTGCTGGACTTCGTGGTCTACGCAGCGATTCCCATCGGTCTCCTGATAGCGGCGCCAAGCGTGCTCCTCAGCGTTGCAACGGCTTCCCTGCTCGGCAGTTTCTATGTGAATGCCGCCTCGTGGATGTACCTGTCGGCCGTATTGGAGCGGCGCGGCGAGGGCGCAGTGTCTCGGAACGAATTCACCACTGTCATGATGCCCGAGGGGTTGGTCGGCGGGAGCGAAACAGTGGTGGCCTTTACGCTCTTTCTGGCGCTCCCCGGTCGCGCCGTGCCGCTGTTCGCCGCGATGTCGGTGCTGGTACTCCTCACCGTGGTGCAGCGCGTGGTCTGGGCCGCCCGCAACCTGCCGAAGCAACGGCCGGCACGGCGCTGACGATCTAGACTTGGGAACCTATTCTCGTTGCGGTGTCTTGCCACCGCGCCATGCATACCGACGACGCGGCAAAACGACAGAAGGACCGGGATTTCGAGCGTGAGGCGCTGCCCTGGCTTCCGCACGTCGCCCGCTATGCTTTGTCCCTGACCCGAAACGACGACGACGCGGACGACCTGGTCCAGGAGACGTACCTCCGGGCCTACCGATCGTGGACCCAGTACACGGTCGGCACGGAGTGCCGGGCGTGGCTGTTCCGGATCTGTCGGAACCTGTTTCTGCGCACGCGACAGCGTGAAGCGCGGCAGGTGCATTACGACGATCCGGACCTCGAGGCGTTGGCCGTCGCGGCCGTGCACGCCTCCGCGCAGCAGAGTGGGTATGGCGATGTCTTTACGCACGTGGACCTTGCGGAGTCCGTCGAGCAAGCGCCGGCCGACCTCCCGGACGCATTCCGCGATGCCGTCATCCTCGTGGATCTGCAGGATCAGTCTTACGACACCGCTTCGCGTGTGCTCGGCGTCCCGATCGGGACCGTCCGATCCCGGCTGTTCCGCGGCCGACGGCTATTGCAGGAAGCGCTACTGTCCTTTGCCCGCGATGCCGGCGTGGTCCCTACCGGCGACAAACCTTCCCAGTCGGAGTTCCGGCCATGACGCCGATGCTGGATTGTGACGCCGTAATGCGTCAGTTGTGGGACTTTCTCGATGGTGAGCTGACCGCGGCACGCGAGGCGGCGATTCGCGAGCACTTGGCCGTCTGCGCGCGGTGCTTTCCCCAGTTGGAATTCGAGCGCGCGTTCCTCGACACGCTCGCCCGCGCGCGGCGCGAGCACTCGAGCCTCGAGCAGGTCCGGACGCACGTGATGGCGGCGCTCAGCGCCGACGGTTTCAGGGCCGCCTAGATGGAGCCGGGGCGCCGCGAAGCGCCTCGCGCCGTAGACTCTTGATGGAGGATCGAATGCCTAACGTACACATCTCCATGGCAACCGTGCGGGGCGTCGCGATGGCGGCTCTCGCGGCAGCCGTCATGTCCGGCTGCAGCGATGACGAGACCGCCACCGATCCCGGGACGCCGCCTTCGCAGATCCAAGTGAGCATGCGCGACAACTTCTTTCAGCAGCGCGTCGACACGGTGGCCATCAACGGCATGGTGACGTGGAGCAACGACGGCGCCGTCGCGCACACCTCCACGTCCGACGCCGGTACCTGGGACAGCGGTTCGGTGAGTTCCGGTGCAACCTTCGCGCGGCAGGTCACGCAAGCCGGGACCTTTCCCTACCACTGTACCTTTCACGGCGCCCCAGGCACCGGGATGTCCGGGACGATCGTCGTGCGGTGAGCCGCCTGACGCCGCCTACGGTTAGCGCTCCCGCTCGACGCCGAGTCCCGCGGCGATGCGGTTCACGAAGTTGAAGTACGCCGTCACGCTGGCGGCATCGTGGATGCCGGGATCGCTAAACCCCGCATCGCGCAGCGGGATGAGATCGGCGGCCGTGACCCGCTGCGGCGTACGGGTGAGCAGCAGCGCATAGCGCACGAGCGCCCGGGCCCGTGACGGCAATGGCGCGGAATCAGGGTCGCTGGCCACCGCTGCGACCACCGCATCGTCCCGAGTGAGCTGACGGAGAGCCTCCCCGTGATGGTGGATTCAATATCGACATCCATTCGCCGACGATACGGCAACGGCGATCGTCTCCCGCTCGATGCGCGTGAGCTCCGATCTACCGAACATTAGGTCGACGTAGAGCCGCAGATGAGCCGTGAGGATTTCCGGGTGGACGCCATGCACTTTGAGAATATTGGAGAGACGCCCGCGGGCCGCTCCCGCCTCCTCGTAAGCCTCGCGCACGGCGCCCTCGGCGGACGCCTCCTCGATCAGTCGGATCCACGACACTGTGCGCTCCTCGTCAGGTGTTCTGCCTGGCGGGCCGAGCAGGCCGCGTGCCAGGCTCTGCCGTGCTGTCAGATCTCGTTCACGAATCGTCGCCGGTGAACGGAAGTTCCCTGATCCGGGAAAGGCAAATGGGAACTTTAGCACTGTGCGGGGGATTGCCGCGGCGAACGAGCCGTCGCGACCAGGCGCTGGCGCACATCGGGCTCGATCGCGCAACTCCAATAACGACCTTACAGGGAGATTCATCATGCAACGCAATTGGGGAAAAGCCATCATCGCCGGATTGGTGGCGACGCTCGTGATGACGGCCGTAGGACTGTGGGTGGCGCCGATGATGGGCATGCCAGCCATGAACCCGGCGCAGATGCTGGCCGGCGCCATGGGCGGAAGCATCGTGCTCGGCTGGATGGGCCACCTGATAATCGGCGTCATACTCGCGATCGGATACGCGATCGTCGCGCCTTCACTGCCCGGGCCGGCATGGCTGCGAGGCGCGCTGTACGGCATTGCGCCGTGGCTGCTCGCCCAGATCGTCGTGATGCCCATGATGGGCATGCCAGTGTTCTCCGGGTCGGCGGCAATGGCCATGGGCAGCCTGATCGGCCATCTCGTGTACGGTGCCGTGGTCGGCGCCATTTATGGAGCGCCGTCTCACGCGTCCGAGCGCCGGGAGGCCGTGGCATGAGGCGGCCCGCCGCTGCGCTCGCGTTGCGGGACTCGTAAGGCGTGCCCACCGCATATTCGAACGGGCTAGGGCGCGCGCCGGCCGCCGGCGTCCACTTGTCGCGCTGGACGATGCCGTCGCTGCGCGTCGGCATGGGATTGTTTCTCGCTGCCTGGGGACTCGACAAGATCTTCGCCGTCGAAGGATCGCAGCGGATCTTCGAGCGATTCTACCAGGTGGACGCGGGCCCTTCGCTGATTCAGCTGGCCGGGGGAGCCGAGGTGCTGCTGGCGATCCTTCTGGCCGTCGGCGTGCTGCGGCGGCCAGTCGCCTGGGTCGTGTTGCTCGTGAATGGCGTGTCCACGTTCGCCAGCTGGCGCCAGATCCTCGATCCGTGGGGGCTACTGGGGATCGGCCCAGGCGGGACACACCTGTTCCTCGCGTCTATCGTCCTCATGGCCGTGTCCGTGGTCCTCGTCCTTAACGCACATGACGAAAGCGGCACGACCGAAAGGTGGCAGGCGCGGAGGAACGCGAGCAGGGACGGCGGCACCGGCACAATCGCTGCCTGACGAGTCACTCCCCCTACCGAGTAGCGATGGACACCCATGATGTGATCGTGATCGGTGCCGGGCAGGGGGGCGGGCCGCTGGCCGGCGCGTTCGCTCGCGCAGGCCGTCGAACCGCGCTCATCGAGCGCGCCCATGTGGGCGGCACGTGCGTCAACGAAG
>JBGTNB010000023.1:0-5961 GCA_041743285.1 Gemmatimonadaceae bacterium | reverse complement strand
CAACGAGCGCCAGCACGCACGCGAGCCGCGCCCTCACCGCGCTCGCTCCGGAACGGCGAAAGCGCGAATCAACGGCGCGTGGGTGACGGCGGAGCCGGCGGGCAGGTTCATGTCATGTCTCCGGGAGTACGACCAGGGGGGAGCCAGCGCGGGGAATCAGCGCGTGGCGATGAAGTTTCCGAGAACGCGATTAGTGGCGTTGAGCACGGCAACCACCGCACCGCGCACCGGGTCCTCTTCTGCAAGACAGACCCCGAGCAATCGCTGCGGTCCCTGCCCATTCCGCACGTCCATGCAGACTATAATAACATTTGCATCGAAGGCGCGAACCGCTTTCACGCCGATCAACTCGAATGTGAAGGAGCGCTCGGCAAACGATTCCAGCGCCCTTAGTGCCGCCTCCGCGGCGACCCGGAGGTCGACCATGGTGTTGGACTGACCGGACGCAGTCCCCCGCACCTGAATGCCGTCGACCCAATCGAGTGTCACGTCGGCCATGCACCGTCCGTCCGGGGTCCGGACAAAGCGGAAATCCGAGAACTGTAAACGCTCCCGACGACCGCTGTGCGGCAGCGTCGAAGCGAATGGATCCTCGGGCTTGAGCGGATCCGGCGGTGCGGGCTCGTGCATGGTGGGCAGTAGGGCGTGAGGGCTCTGTTGGGTGAACGATCCAAGCTCGCAAACGCAACGGGCGGCCCATCTTGACACCGTTGTGGCATACATTCGTTCGCATGGGCATTCTTTCGGTCACCATCCTCGTGATGGCCGTCACCGCGCACCCTTCGCAGGATTCCCTCGAGGCCGCGATTCGTAAAAGGATCGCCGAGGTGCCGGGGGCGCGGGTTGCCGTAGGATACAGGCACCTCGCTCGCCCGGATTCGCTGTTCATCAATGCAGATAGCTCCTACCACGCCGCCAGCACAATGAAAGTGCCGGTGATGGTACAGCTGTTCCGAAAAATCGATGCGGGAGAGCTGCGCCTGTCGGATCCGATCCCCCTGCGGAACGAGTTTCGCTCGATCGTCGACGGGTCTCCGTATTCCCTGAGTACCACAGACGACTCGGACAGTTTGCTATACGCCCGCCTCGGCGGTTCGGCACCCCTCGAAGAGCTGGTCGAAGCAATGATCGCTCGCTCGAGCAACCTGGCGACCAACGTGTTGATAGACGTGGCAGGGGGAGGCGAGGGCATAACAGCGACCATGCGGACGTTCGGCGCTCGCGACATTCAGGTGCGGCGAGGAGTCGAGGATGGAAAAGCCTATCGAGCGGGGCTGAACAACACGACTACGGCGCGCGATATGTCGGCGATCCTTGCTGCTCTGGAAACCGGCAGGGCGGCATCGCCGGCGAGCACAGCGGCGATGGGCGAGATTCTACTGAGGCAGGAGTTCAACGACGGGATTCCGGCGGGGCTCCCGGCAGGAACGCGCGTGGCGCACAAGACCGGGTGGATCACGGCAACCGCGCACGACGCGGCGATCGTGTACCCGTCTGCGGGGGAACCCTACGTTCTTGTGGTGCTGACGGGGGGAATACCAGGACACGATGATGCGAACCGCCTGATAGCCGACATAGCGAAGCTGGTGCACGCGGATGCGACAGCAGCCGCTCGGGCCAGGTAAAGAACGGCATCCACAGATTGTACAGATGGATGCCCTTGACGATTCTCATTGCGAAATCTGCGGTTGCCTTTTGCAGTTCGCTGGTGCGGATCACGGCCGCGCTCGCCCACATGGATTCATGAATTTCAATCGTGCTATCGAATCCCGGCATTTCACGTGACGTAACAGCAACGGCCCGCCGCGGTGTGGTCCTGCTCAGCGGCGGCCTCGACTCGGCCACGGTGCTCGCCGTAGCGCGTCAGCGCGGATTCGAGCCCTATGCGCTGAGCTTTCGGTATGGGCAGCGGCACGAGCAGGAGCTGGATGCCGCGAAGCGCGTAGCGGCGCACGGTGGTGTCGCGCGGCACGAAATCGTCGACATCGATCTCCGAGCGTTCGGCGGCTCGGCCCTTACCGCAGACATCCCCGTTCCAAAGGATCGTGACGAGAAGGAGATGGGGAACGAGATTCCCGTGACGTACGTGCCGGCGCGCAACACGATCTTTCTTTCGCTGGCCCTCGGATGGGCGGAGGTCGTTGGCGCCGACGACATCTTCATCGGTGTGAATGCAGTGGACTACAGCGGTTATCCCGATTGCCGGCCCGAGTTCATCGCAGCCTTCGAGCGACTGGCCAACGTCGCGACGAGAGCGTCGACGCAGGACGGCCGGCGGCTGACCGTGCACGCTCCGCTGCTGGATCTGACCAAGGCGGATATCATCCGCCTCGGCACATCGCTGGGCGTCGATTTCAGCATAACGACCAGCTGCTATGACCCTGCCGCCGGCGGCGATGCCTGCGGCCGGTGCGATGCATGTAGTCTGCGCCTCAGTGGCTTTGCCGCGGCGGGGCTCGAGGACCCCGCTGAGTATGCGCCGGGCGTGGCGCGCCTGTCGTGAGCTACGCGGTGAAGGAAATATTTCTCACCTTGCAAGGTGAAGGTGCGCAGAGCGGCAGGGCAGCTGTTTTCTGCCGCTTCGCCGGGTGCAATCTGTGGACCGGTCGTGAGGCAGACCGGGCGCACGCGGTGTGCTCGTTCTGCGACACCGACTTCGTCGGGACGGACGGCGATGGTGGCGGAAAGTTCGGGTCGGCCGAGAGGCTGGCTAGCGCTATAGATCGATGCTGGTCCGCGGCCGTACCCGCGGACTCGCGAGGAAAGCGGTACGTCGTCTGCACCGGCGGCGAGCCGTTGCTCCAGCTCGACGACGCGCTCATCGATGCCCTGCACGCCACCGGTTTTGAAATCGCTGTAGAGACTAACGGCACTCAGCCCGCGCCAGACAACCTCGATTGGGTTTGCGTCAGTCCCAAGGCCGACACTCCTCTCGTGCTCGATCGCGGCGACGAGCTGAAGCTGGTGTATCCCCAGATCCAGGCGCCACCGGAACGATTCGTCGATCTGGAATTCGAGCACTTCTTTCTACAACCTATGGATGGGCCGAACGTAAACGAGAATACCGCGCTCGCCGTCGAATACTGCTTGCGGCACCCGCAGTGGAGGCTGAGTTTGCAAACGCACAAGGCGCTGGGACTGCGGTGCGCGGGATGCGGGATGCGGGGTGCGGGGTGCGGGGTGCGGGGTGCGGGGCGCGGGGCGCGGGATTGCGGGAGAAATTCACCGTCCTCATGTATCCGTCCCCGCATCCCTGCCGTCCCGCGCGTAGCGCGTAGCGCGTCCTGCGTAGTCCCTCCCGCATCCCGCGTCCCGCTTACCGCTTCCCGCACCCCGCCCTGCGATGATGATTTGGAAGGAGTTCACCTTCGAGGCAGCACACCGGCTGCCTAACGTGGCACCGGACCACAAGTGCGCGCGATTGCACGGGCATTCCTTTGCCGTGGCGGTGCACGTATCCGGACCTCTCGACCCGCACCTGGGCTGGGTGCGTGACTTCGCGGATTTGGGTGTTGCCTGGGCGCCGCTGCACGATCAGCTCGACCATCGCTACCTCAACGCGGTGTCGGGCCTCGAGAACCCAACCAGCGAAGTACTCGCCAAATGGATATGGGAGCGCTTGCTGCCAGTGCTGCCGGGACTGGCGCGCATAGTCGTTAAGGAGACATGCACAACCGGGTGCATCTACGAGGGCCGGGACTGATCGAGTGAACATCTTAGCCTTCCTCGAATCGCACGGCATCGAGTATGTCCGCCACGACCATGCGCCCGTCTTCACCTGCGACGAGGAACTGATGCACGTCCCGGAATCGGGCGCGGCGCGGACGAAGAACCTGTTCATGCGCGACCGGCGCGGCCGCAGGCACCTCCTTCTCGTCACGACGTGTGCGAAGACGGTTAGCATCGCCGACTTCGCCGGGACAGCCGGCGCCGACCGGCTGAGCTTTGCGTCACCTGAGCGCCTCATGACGCACCTGGGCGTTGAACCCGGGGCCGTGACTCTGCTTGGCCTCGTATCCGACGCTGATCGTGCGGTGGAGGCCTACATCGACGCCGACGTGTGGGAGGCGCCGGGCATCCACGCGCATCCGCTGCGGAACGACGCGACTCTAGTGCTGTCGCACGATGCGGTCGTTCGATTTTTGGCGGCGACGGGGCATCAGCCGCGAATTGTCACGATAGGCGGGCAGGCAGAAGGATGACCCGGATGAGGTCGCGCCTCCTGCAGCTCGACAGGCGCGACTGACTCTAAGTAACGAACAACCCACCAGGCGCTCAACCCAACGGCTTCCGCAGCGAAGAGCGCGCCGTCAGCTACAACTCCTCGTAAGATGGCGGCGCGGCATGCGACCGGGTCGTGCTCGTGCGGTCTTCGTCCTTGACCACCAGAACAGGCAATCTATCTTCTCCTAACTGGACTAGGAGAAGGCAATTGTGCTGTCTCTTCTTGCACGAATCCGTTCTCTTCTGCACGCCCTTCGCCGAGGCGACGCGTTGAACGACGACATGGAGGCGGAGTTCCGCCTTCACATGGATCTGCGCGCCGAGGATCTCGTGCGAGCGGGGTTGACGCCGGCGGAAGCGGCGCGTCGCGCACGTCTCGAGTTCGGCAGCGCTCCGTCCTTCACAGATCACGGCCGTGAGGCACGCGGGCTGCGCGCCTTCGATAGTCTGCGGTTCTCGTTGCTCGACCTCAGGCTCGGCGGACGCATGCTGGTCAAGCATCCTGCCCTCACCGTGATCGCTACGATTGCGGTAGCGTTCGCGATCGCCGTCGGCACCGTCGGGTTCGAGATCGCGCGACAGGCGCTCTGGCCGACGATTCCGCTTCCGGACGGCAACGCGATCGTTGCGTTGCGGAACTGGAACGTCGCCGACAATGCGTCGGTCCCCGCATCGCGCCGTGATTACGAGCTGTGGCGCCACGGTCTCAGCACGATCGCCGATCTTAGCGCCGTCGAGGTGGAAGAACGCAGCATCGCCGTCGGCGCCGGCCCCGGTCAGCCGGAGACCGTCGCCAACGTGACCGCGTCGACCTTTGCGCTGACGCGCGTTCCGGCGTTGATGGGACGCACGCTGCTGGAAGCCGATGAACGGGGCGACGCAGAAGAGGTCGTAGTGGTCGGATACGACTTCTGGCAAAACAAGCTGGACGGCGCGGCAGACGCCGTCGGCCGCGTCATTCGCATCAGCGGCACGCCTGTCACGATCGTCGGCGTGATGCCACGCGGCTACGGATTTCCACAGCGGAACGACGTCTGGCGACCGTTGCATCTGGAGCGGATTCCCGAGGCATCGCCGAGCCTGTCGTATGTCTTTGGGCGGCTGGCGCCGGGCCATCCACGCGAGGAAGCGACCGCCCAGGTCGCGGCGATCGGTGCCCGAGCTGCGACGACGTTTCCGGAGACGAACAAGAATGTGCGCCTCCAGGTCCTCTCTCTGCCCGACGCTGTCAGTGATTTGCCAGCCGCGGCGGCGTTGGTGCTGGCGTCGATCAACGTGTTCCTCGTGCTGTTGGCCGCGCTTCTGTGTGGCAACGTCGCAATGTTGTTGTTCGCCCGCGCCGTCAGTCGAGAGCGGGAGCTCCTGGTTCGCGGCGCACTCGGCGCCAGCCGTGGGCGCCTCATCATGCAACTCTTTGCCGAGGCGCTCGTGCTCTCTGCCGTCGGCGCGGCGGTTGGTCTCATGGTTGCGCGCTTCGTGCTCGCGCGGACCTGGACGATGATCGAAGGACAAACGGGTCCGTTGCCGTTTTGGATCGACACTTCGATTTCAGGGACGGCGGTTCTGTATGCCGCTCTGCTGACGCTGTTCGCGGCTGCGATCGCCGGCATCGTTCCCGCGCTCAAAGTGACGTCGGGTGGTGCTGGTGCCAGGCTCCGAGCCGCGTCAAGCGGCGGCGGCGGGTTGCAGTTCGGCGGCGTGTGGACCGTGATCATCGTCGTGCAGATTGCGTTCACG
>JBGTNB010000022.1:0-20992 GCA_041743285.1 Gemmatimonadaceae bacterium | reverse complement strand
CTTGTCATCGGCAGCCGTCGCCACCTGCGACAGCAGCTGCCAGCGCATCCGCTCGGCGACCGCTTCGTACATGTTGGTGTGCGCCCTCAGTACCTCGCCGCTGCGCGGGTCGACGACGTCACCTCCGGAGTTCGCCGATCGCACCGTCGTGGGGACGTAGCGCAGCACGGAATGGCGGGCATCGAGCAGCGAGAAGGTCGGATCCTGCTGTGGCGTAGGCGCCCGGCGCACCTGGATCGCGTTTCTGAATCCCGCATCCTCGAACGCCCCGTTCCACTCGAGGATGCCCGCCTCGATGTACGGAACCCATTTTTCGGGAGTCGCCGGATCGATGTACCAGACCCACGGCTTGACCGGCTCTACCAGCTCGCCTCGCAGGAACGCCGCCGTGTCGCTCGGCTCCAACCGGTACCGGCGTATGTAGCGCTCCGAGCGTACGCCCTGGAACTCGCGGTCGTAGTTGGTGCGCTCGACGCTGATGAACCCAACGCGCTCGTCCCAGATGCGCGGAGTCATGGGTTCCGCCGGCAGCAGAATCATCGAGTGATTCACCTCGAACGACACCGCACCGGCGCGTGCGTTGCTAGGCGGCTGATCGGCCGTGTAGCTCTGCACCACCCGCACTTCGACGTTGGTGGGAAAGCTGCGCGCGAATTCCAGCCAGCTGCGGTCGCGCTCGTAGCGGCGCACGGTGAGCGCGGTGCGTTGATTGCGCTGCAGCGTGAACGCCGGATGTTCGCCGACGTACATGTCGGTGACATCGATGACCGCGCTACCGTTTCCGAGCGCGGCCACTGGAAAGGATTGAATCACCGGCGCGAAATTCTGGTGCGCCACGGCGATGGATCGCGCGGTGCCTGAATCCGCGGTCGTCTCATGCGACGATGCGCGCAGGTGCACCTTGTCGCCCCGGCGTTCCCACCTCACGACGAAGTTGGGTGCCATGTTCGCGCCTACCTGCGAGAGACCTTGCTGCACCTGGCCATAACGCGACATGATGATCATCTCGCGGCCGAGCAGTGAGTCAGGTATCTCGAAAAGGAGCCTGTCGCCGTCGCGGTGCACCGCGAACATGCCGCGTTCGGTGCGGGCGTTTGCCGGGATGACCTCTCGATAGGGACGCGGTTGGGCCTCGACGGCCGTTGCCTGCGCGGCAGTTAGCGCGAGCGGAAGAGAGGCGAACGCGAGATGAAGCAGGAGGCGGCGCATGAGTCGAATCGGGACGAAGGACATGGAAATAGGAGGGTGCAGCATCAACGAGACGTTTCGAGCAGTGTGGACGCAGATGTAGTTGGTACGACGGGCAGCGTCAAAGGCAATTGTCCGCGCATGGGATGCCGTGTTCGATACTGAACGCGATTGAGCGCATCGAATAATCGCGCCCGATCCGTAAGTCGTTGATACAGCCAGGATTGCATCCACGGACGGTGGGGCACCCGTCTTGCCACTTTGGGCTGGACCCTCCCGGGCGACGAAACGACCGAGCGGCCAGCCCTCCTTCGACAAAAACATGGATATCATCCCAGGCGGCTTACGCTTCTTGCTGCGAACTCTAACGCGCAGCCCGGCGTTCTCGCTCGTTGTGATCGTCACGGTGGCGGTCGCCATTGGCGCCACGGCGACCATCCTGGGCGTGGTGAATGCGACGATCGTGCGCCCGCTGCCATTCAGCGACGCAGGTCGACTCGTCGTCGCGGAGGGATGGGAGCTGCGAGAACGCTCGCCTCGCGGCGTGTCGTATCTGGAGGCGATGGACTGGCGGGCGATGAGCAACACGTTCGATGGCCTCGCCGCCTACGATCAGGTTTCGCTCAACATGGCAGATGCTGGCGGCGAGCCCGTGCGCACCATCGCCGAGATCGTGACCGGGGATTTCTTCCGCATCCTGGGCGTGAACCCGGCGCGCGGCCGCGTCTTTCTCGACGAGGAGCATCGCGCGCCTGACGCGCACGCGGTCGCGCTCGTCAGCGACGATCTCTGGCGTACGCGATTTGGCGCGAGCGAGGCGATCGTTGGCAGTACCATCACGCTGAACGAGCAGCCCTTCACGATCGTAGGCGTCATGCCACCGGGGTTTCGCGGACTGACGTTCGACACCGAAGTCTGGATTCCGATGATGATGGTGTCGACGATCCGCCCGGCTTCGATACTGAACAGCCGATCGAACCGGTGGCTCAGCGTCGTGGCACGAATCAAGCCTGACGATTCGCTAGACGAAGCGCGGCGCGACTTGGAGCGCGTGACGACGGTCCTTTCAACCGAATATCCTGAAACCAACAGGGATCGCGGCGCTCGTGTGACGTCGCTACGAGACTTTTATCTCGGCACGACCAGAAACCTGGTGCTCGCGCTTTTCGCCGCAGTCGGACTGCTGCTGGTCATCGCTTGCGTTAACGTCGTCAGTCTGCAACTCGCTCGCGCCGCTGCCCGTCGCCGCGAGATGGCGTTGCGCGTCGCGCTTGGCGCCAGCCGAGGGCGACTCGTAAGGCAGTTGCTTAGCGAAGGGATCGTGTTCGCCACGGCCGGAGCCGCGCTGGGTGTGCTCCTGGCGACATGGGGCATCGACGTCCTGCTCGCGCTCGCGCCCGAAGGATTGCTGCCGGCATACGCGAGTCCCGCAATCGATGGTTGGGTCATTGCGTGCACGGTTCTGATCGCCTCCGTCGCCGGCGTAACGTTCGGCATCGCGCCTGCACTCACGCGCCCGCACGTTGACCTGTTGACCGATCTCAAAGAGGGGGCGCCATCGGTAGCGACCGGCATTGGATCCGTGCGTCGCGTGCGAACGCAGCAACTCCTCGTCATTGGGGAGGTTGCGCTGGCACTGGTGCTCCTTTCCGGTGCGGCGCTCATGTTTCAGAGCCTCCGTCGGCAGCTCGATGTCAACCCGGGCTTTCGGTCGGAGGGTGTGTTTGCCGCCCGATTGGCGTTGCCCAGAGAAACGTACTCGGTAGAAAGGCGCGTTCGATTTGCCGAGCAGCTGCAGGAACGCCTGCTCGCGCTACCGGGCGTGGCCGCTGCCGCGGTTGGTGCGGGGTTGCCCCTCCGCGGCATCGAGAGCGGCGGATACCTGACCTTCGAAGGCGGAGTTGATGAGGTACCGTATTTCCGCCACAGGGTTTCGCCGTCGTACTTCGAAACGCTCGATATCGGCGTGCGAAGCGGCCGCGCCTTTACGGCAGCGGACGGCCCCGACGCACCACGCGTGGCTATCGTCAGCGCGCACATGGCGCGCAGGCTCTGGCCCGATAGCGAGGCCGTCGGCCGGCGCATCCGTCTCTCCGGAGCCTCCGGAAATTTGCCATGGATCGAGGTCGTTGGCGTGGTAGATGATGTACGCTTCCGCGATCTGACGGCGGACTTGTTTGATCCGTTAGCGAGAGTCGACGTCTACTTTCCCTTCGCGCAGCAGACCGATGAGACAATCGAGGTCGCCTTACGAAGTGAATCAAACGACGCCGCGTTAGGAGCTGATTTGCGGCGCGCGGTCCGGGCGTTGGACCCCTCGTTGCCGCTCTACGAGATGGCCCCGCTGAGTGACGCGGTCGAGCAGCAGATGGCGCCCGTGAAATTCGGGACGTTCATGTTGTCCCTTTTTGGCGTAATGGCGATCGTGCTCGCCGCCGTCGGCATCTACGGACTGCTGGCGTTCGTCGTTGGAACGAGCCGCCGTGAGATCGCGATTCGCATGGCGCTCGGCGCCGAGGCGGCAACGGTAGTTAGGATGATCGTCCGAAAGGGAATGACATTGGTGGTCGTCGGTGGATTTCTCGGAATCCTGATTACTGTGCCGAGTTCACGGGCACTTGCAAGCCTCCTCTTCGAGGCACGATTGAGCGATCCCGTGGTGCTGGCGGGCGTGAGCACATTGTTGCTTAGTGCCTCACTAATCGCGTGCTGGATTCCCGCGCGTCGAGCGAGCCGGATCGCGCCGCAGACGGCGCTGAAGGACGAATGAGCTGGGCAGGATTTTCCGCGCAATCTCAGTTCCTCTATTGCCGCGGTCCTGGATTGGTCTGCGGATCGATGCCTCGGCGTCGCTCCGCCAACTGAACACTCAATCGCTGTTACTTCTTTTTTACCTGGTCGCGCTCGGAGGATGGCATGTCAGGGATCAGATCCATTTGATCCTTCAAATCTTGATGCATCCTGCCAACCTTTCGATCTGGATGCTCGTCGAAGGCGCCAGTAGCGGGGGGACAATGCCGGGGGATTGCAAGATGCATCAGGATTCAACGGATCAAATGGATTCGTTCGCATATGAGAAGGGTTGGGTTGCCTTTTTTTGGATCCTTCCGGGTGGTTGTGTGGAGCCGAGCCACCTAACTGAGCCTGCGGTTGACAATCCTTGCCTTCATGGGACGCATAACGCTACCACCGCAGCCTGGCGTTGCAGGATTCGACGGCGACCTTGCGCCCGATCACCCCGATCAAGACTTTTAACGCTCGATCCGAACGAGCGAACTCTTGATGGGGCGCGAATGATCCCGGCGACAGAAGCACTTCAACGCCTCCGCGACGGAAACCGGCGCTTCGTATCCCACGTGCGAAGCGGTGATACCATCGCCAGCCGCGCGCGGCGCGCGCGGTTGGTGGGTGGCCAGCAGCCATTCGCCATCATCCTCGGATGCTCCGACTCACGTGTGCCGGCCGAGATCGTCTTCGAGCAGGGTCTCGGCGACCTGTTCGTGATCCGCGTGGCCGGCAACATCGTGGCCGAGTCCCAGATCGGCAGCATCGAGTTCGCGGCGGACCGTTTCGCCACGCGGCTGGTCGTCGTACTCGGTCACACGCAATGCGGAGTCATTCTGGCCACGCTCGAGGATCTCAGCCAGGAAACGGAGAACCAGTCGCGGAATATCCGCTCTATCGTCAATCGCGTTCGGCCGTCGGTGGAAGCCTTGCTGGCGACCGATCTGCGGCACGACCAGGAGGAGCTGGTCCGGGAAGCCGTGCGGGCCAACGTTCGTGTCTCTGCCAACCAGCTCCGACACGGATCGGAGATTCTCGAGCATCTGATCCAGAACGCTGGTCTCGTAATAGTCGGTGCCGAATACTCGCTCGAGACCGGAGTGGTGGAATTCTTCGACGGGGTGCCGGACGGCGATTAGCTCTGTGTTCCAGAGCTTGACGGTCGGGCAGGAGCAACCGTATCCTGGTTCGGGCGTTCAGGACGCCTCCCGTCCGCGGACAGGACCGAGTCCACCTGGCTGGCCAGCTGTATCGACGGTTCCAACGAACCTCCTTTACGCCCGATGAACGCGGACCACGGGCACGTCACAGGGAGGCTCGTTATGCAGAACCGGCACTTGCCCGTCCGTCCCAGCCTCGACCAGCTGAAGCATCAGGCCAAGGACCTCCTCCGCGCCATTCGTGCGAACGATCCGTTGGCCGTGGCCGAACTCGAGCTGCACCATCCGAAAAAGATCGATCCGGCCAGCGCGAAGCTCGCCGATGCCCAGCTGGCACTGGCCCGCAGCTACCAGGCGTCAGGCTGGCCCCGCCTGGTGCTCGCCTGCAAGCTGATCGACGCAATCTGGCGCGACGACGCCGAAGCAGTGCGCGATATCGTCGTAAGGCATCCGAAGCTGCTGCACGAGGACGCGCTCATACGGAAAGGCAGCAACTGGGGTCCGCCGATGAGCTACGCCGCCAACCTGGGCCGCGACCGCATCATCACCATGCTGTACGAGCTTGGTGCCCGAGACCTCCACACGGCGATCGATAGGGCGACGCTGCAGAGCAAGATCGCTACGGCGCGCATGCTCCACGCCATGGCCGGTGCACCACGCCCTGCCGCGGGTGCGCTGGATGGCCCCGCCTACACCTTGAGCGCATCGGGGACGGCACTGATGTTCGAGCTGGGTGCGCGGCTGATTGACGATGATGGCGTTCTCCGCGCACCGGTAAGCGTGGTGCTGGAGACTGACAGCCGGGATCCGGAAGCCAAGCACCGCATTCTCGAGATGTACGTCGACCATGGATTTCAGCTCCCCGACACCCCGGCGATGGCAGTTCATCGCGGCCGCCTGGACCTGCTCGAAGCGCATCTCTTCCGCGACCCGGGGCTCCTCAGCCGACTCTTTACCCACGAAGAGATCTACCCAACGGAGTTAGGTTGCAACGACGAGGTTCTCGCGACACACGGAACTCCACTCGCCGGAACCACCCTGCTCCACATGTGCGTAGACTACGACGAGCTCGACATCGCGCGCTGGCTGATCGATAGCGGGGCGGATGTGAACGCCAGGGCGGCGGTCGACAGCGACGGCTTTGGCGGCCACACCCCGCTCTTCGCGACCGTAGTGTCCCAGCCGAACTATCGAATGAACCAGGGCAGGAAGCCACAGGCCGCGCCCTTCGCCGAACTGCTGCTCGAGCACGGAGCCGATCCTAACGTTCGCGCTTCCCTGCGCAAGCAGCTGCACCCCGGATATGGCAACGAGGTCCTGCACGAGTACCGGAACGTCACGCCGTTGTCGTGGGGACAGCGGTTTCACAACAAGATGTTCGTGAGCGAGCCGGCGATGCGTCTGATCGAACAGCAGGGAGGGCTACCATGAGCGCGTCGCGAGTGATGATCCCAAGGAGTCGTAGATGGCACCCGCCGGGAGGCCGCCGCTGGATCGTCGTCTCGAGCCTGGCCATGCTTGCGTCGTGCAGCTCGAGCTCCCGCACCGTGGTCTCCGCTCCCGGACCCGAAGACGCGGCGGTCGCCGATACCACCGCCATTGCATCACTCGCTCGCGACCTCTCGTCGGACAACCTGCGCGGCCGGGGACCCTGGACGGCCGAGAACTATCGTGTCGCCGCCAGGCTGGCTACCGAGCTAGGCCGGCTCGGAGCGCTGCCGCTGTTCGGCGATCGGCTGCTCGTTCCCTTCGTTGCAACCGAGCGTCCCGCGGACACCGTGTACAATGTCGTTGGGGTCCTGCCCGGGCGGGATGGCGAGCGCGGGGGAGAGCTGGTTGGAATCACGGCGCACTTCGATCACCTGGGCGTCGGGCGGCCGGATTCGTCAGGCGACTCCATCTACAACGGCTTTCTCGATGCCGCGCTGCCGGTGGCGATGGTGCTCGACGTTGCGCGACGTTACACGCGATCACCCGGCGAGCGCCCGCTAGTCGTGATGTTTTTCAACCTCGAGGAGCAGGGACTGCTCGGTTCGCAGGCGCTGGGAGAACGCCCTGATGCTTCTCGCCTAATTGATAGGCTCCAACTGCTCGTCGGCGTGGACGCCGGCTCCCCCGCCGGAGAGGCTACTCAGTGGCAGCTGATGGGCGCGCTGCCGACCCACCCTGGCGCGCGCCTCGCCGACTCACTCGCCCGCGCACGCGGATGGACGACTACTGCCACCCCCCCGCGGCGAATCTCCGACGTGTTCACCTTCTCCCAGCTCGGCGTACCGATCCTCTTTCCAATCCCCGGCTCACAATGGAAAGGCTACTCTGAAGCGGAGCGCGCGGAGGCGATGCGGCGGTTCGATCACTACCATCAGCCTTCGGATGAATGGAGCCCGGATTTCCCCCTGGTCGGCACCGCGCACTTCGCCGATTGGTTGTGGGAGATCGTCCGGGCCGCGACGAACACACGAGAATGGCTACGTCCGTAGATCGGCTCTACAACGCTCGTTATGCCGCCCGAACGTCTGGCGAAAAGCGGCAAGCCAGGTTACGAGTTCCGCTTGAGGAGATAGGCATCGGTGTAGCTCGACGCTTCGGCAATTTTTACCACAGAGGACACAGAGGACACAGAGGGCTGCGAAATAAGAGAAAGGAAAATATTAAACCTTGTCTTCTCGGGAAGTGTGTAAGACGCACGCCAAGCCCCCAGCGGTCCTCTGCGCTCCTCTGCGGTAAGAATGCTTTTCACTCTACCTTCTCGGAACGATGGGTTTACTTGCCGAGCATCCCTGACAATTCCTGCCGAGTCAGGCAGTTCTTGACCACAGAGGACACGGAGCACACAGAGGACTGCAACATAGCAAGCTGGGTCGTCCTCTGTGTCCTCTGTGTCCTCTGTGGTAAAAAAAACCAACGAACTTTGAAAAACCTATCAACCCGCCACGCCACAACCTTCCTGACAAAAGGTTGCCCAGGTGAGCCGCGCAGCGACGGGAGTCAGCCGCCTGCCGAACGTAGCAGCCCTGCCACCTCGGTCATCCCTCGTCGCTCGGCAATCTCGGCCGCACTGGCGCCCTCGGAGTTCCGGTGCGCCGGATCGGCACCGTGCGAGATGAACAGCGACGCGATCTCGTGTGCGCTCGCTGCATCGTCAGGCAGCCAGAAGAGAGGAGTGCCCGCGCCGGCCGACGAGACGCGCGCCAGCTCCGGTTTCTCCCCAAGCACCTCGGACAGCCGGTGCACCCGCCCGGTACGCGTCAGGTGCCACACGTCCCGGCTGTGCCGTCCGAGGAGTTCGATCATTCGCGGCTGCTGAAAGTACGACGCCCAGGTTAGCGGGCTGCCATCGTAATTGGATTCGCGAAAGTCGACCTCCGCATCGCGCTCGATCAGTAGTGCGGCACAACGTTCCGCCCCGGCAGCAGCTGCGACGTGCAGCGGGCGCGTCCGCCCGTGCCACACATCCTCGACGTTTGGCGACACGCCCATGTCGAGCAGCACTTCGACCACGTCCACCCGGTCGTTTCTTGCCGCGGCGAACAGGGGACGATGATCGCGCAGGTATTCGGGATGCCTCTCGATCAGCGATCGTGCGCGTTGGCGGTCCATCGTGAGGCACGCCTCGATAAACTCGTCGATCCCGGCGAGCTCGAGCGACTCCGCCTCGGCGCCGTACCGTACCAGAAGGTCAGCCATTTCGGAGAAGCCGCGCGCCCGCGCCTCCTGATACAGAGTGCGCTTCGATTCCTTCCAGAGGTTGCCCCGGGGTGTGTTTGGCCCTGCACCGTGCTCGAGCAGCCACTCGGCGAGCACGAGCAGATTTCGGTCGACCGCGCCATCCAGCATGAAGCGGGCGCCGGCATGCCGGCGCTCCTCATCGCCCAGCGATGGCGCCCCACGCATGTCGAACATCGGCCAGGAAGGATCGTCCCAATCGGCCTGGTGGCCACGACGTATGGAATGCTCGTACATCAGCTCGAGCAGCCACACGATGTCGTCGTCTAGCAGATGCCGGGAAGTATTGTCGGCGAACACGTTGTACAGCACCTGGTTGTCGTGCGGATCGGCGCCGCGCTCGAAGAGAAGACCCGTGAGCTCGCGTGCCCGCGGGTGCATCGAAGCGAGCTCCTCGCCGCGGCCTAGCACGAAGGTCAACGCCGTGTAGTGGATGTCGGCGTTGCCGCCGAGGTAGAAGGCGTTAGGGTCGGCCTCGTGGTCGAGCAGGAGTCGTGCGATCTCGACCGCGCTCTCGCTGGCGCTAGGCGAAGGAAGCCGCGCCGCACACAGATAGAGAAGCGGCGGCCACGGCCGCGGACCGCCGATCTCCGAAGCGGCCTCGGGTCGCTCCGCCAGGATGCGCCGTACGACATCCACCTCACCGCAGGCAACGGCGGTGAAAATGTTGGCGCGCGCAATCTCAGGATGCGCGTTGAGGATCCGCGCTGCGTCGTTCATGAGGAACGTCCGCTCGGAACCGCTGGATCTCCAGTCGAGGCACGCCTTTCGAAGGAAATCGGCTACTCGATCCTCTCTTGCCGGCTTCTGCCTACGGCTTGCTGCTTCGGCCACGTGCTGATCCAGCATCGTCGCGATGTCGGCATGTCCGTTGGCCGACGCGATCTCGCTGAGCGAGCGGCCGCTCGAATCCTTGAACGAAGGATCGGCTCCCCGGTCGACGAGAACACGCACCGCGTCGAGCTGGCCATTGGCGACCGCGAACGCAATTGGAGTCCACGCCGGGTCGAGCCACGGCTTGGCCGCCATGTCGGCGCCGGTCACGTATTCGCCGAACACCCGGTCGAGCGCTGAAGGGTCGCGATCCAGCGTTTCCGCGATGCGATCGCTGCGATAGAGAATCGCGTCGAAGATGTCGATCGCCGGTGCGTCGAGGATCATGTCTCGGAGTGCGATGTGGCCGGCAAAGGCGGCCCATCCCGCCGGCGTGCCCCAGTACTTGTCCTCTCGATCCATCGGGTTTGCACCATGCCGCAGCAGCATCCGTGCGGCGTCGGCGTTCCCGTGGAATGCCGCGGCGTGAAGTGCCGTGTAGCCGTGCGTGCCATCCACCGAAGTGCGATGATCATCTCGGACGTGCACCGACGCCCCACCTCGCACGAGAGATTCGATCACCGGAGCCGGAGCCCGTTCGCTCGCACGGATTATCAGCCTGGCCCACCGCCCCCCCGGACGCAGACAGTCCGGATTCTCGGCAAGTATCTGAGCGATCTCGTCATGCCTTTCGAGCGCCACTGCTGCCGGAAGCCTGACGCGCGCTCCGTTATCGATGAGCAGCTGCGCCATCTCGATCTCTCCACTGACCGCCGCCTGATCGAGCGGAGTCATACCCGCCGCATCCTCCGCCTCGGCGTCCGCGCCGAGCGCGAGAAGGGTGGCCAGCGACCCCGGCTGCTTTTTGGCTACCGCCAGGTGCAGCGGTCGCCGGTGGCGGTTTGTCCGGTCCATCTGCCTATCGAGATCTTCTGGCGACAGCGTGGCAAGCTCGCGAATGGCCTCCACATCGCCCATGGCGACGGCAGTGTGGATTGTGTGCGTGGCGCCATTTGCCAGCAGGTATCTGGCAACCTCCTCGTGGTAGGCATAGTCGAAGCAGACGGCCCATCCCAGTACGTTCAAAAGGTGGCCGGTGCCTTCGCCGACGGGGTCGGCTCCGTGCTCGATGAGCAGCCTTACTATACGCAAGTCGCCGCGCTCCGCGGCGAAGTGCAGCGGCATTGCGTCGTCCCCGTCGTCACAAATGTTCGGATCGGCACCGCGTTCGAGCAGCAGCCTTACGACGTCGTGGTGGTGAACGCCGAAGTGGAGCGCCGTTCGCGCACCGGTGTATCCCCCGAGCATACCCCGCTGGTTGATGATTTCGGGGTAGTCATCGAGCAGCTGACCTGCTCGCAACGCGTCACCGCGATTGGCCGCGGAGAGTAGCTCCTGCAGGGCGGCGTCAGGCGAGCCGGCGGAGGAGCCGGCGCGCTGCCTGGCGAGCTCACTCTTGAGCTCGGCCCACCCGGAGAGCCCGTGTTCCAGCGCCAACGCGTGCTGAACATCGCGAAGACCGGGATCGGCGGGCGCGCCGGGGTGAATGCGCAGCAACCTGTCGCGCGCGGCGGACTCGTTCGCTCGAACGGCCCTGAGCCACCGCTTGGCTTCCCTCCGGAGATTCTCGAGGGAGCTCTGGGGCGTGAGTGTCCTGCTCGTCATACCTTCCTCCATTCGCCTGAAGTCCGCTGAGTACAGGCAGGAAGAAGGTTCGATAGGCATTGCGTCGAACCAGCATGGGTGGGAGTAGCACTCCCTTGCCGCGGACAGGAGGCGCCCCAGAGCGCGCTACCGATATTCTGGTGCATTCGAGCCAACGCTGTCAAGCGAAGCCCGGTAGCCGCTATCGCCGGAGTCCGGAGCGTGATAAGATGCTCCGACCTGGACGTGATCCAACACGGCAGCCGCTGCCGTTACCGCGCCGCGCCGGCCGGAGTCTTGGGTGAGTTGGAACGCGCGTCGCTCCTCGGCTCTGCTTCTTCCCCAGGCATTGTGAAGCTCCCAATTCCCGCCTTCGCGTGGTTCGCACTCGCGCTGATTGGAGAGATCGCCCGATTGCAGCTCATGCAGGCCGGGCAGATGGTCGGATACCAGCACTATCTGCGGCCCTCCGAGCTCTTCACAGTGGCGCCGATTCCGGCCACCATTGTCATGCTGCAGGGACTGATCGCCGCGATCGGGCTGCGGCGGGTATGGCCGGAGCTTCGCTCGTGGATTTCCGGCTCATATCGCACCGCGCGCCTGCTGATCATCGCCGCTGTCTTCGTGATGTTCAGCGCTACCTTCTCCAAAGAGCCGCTCGTTTATGGCGCCGAGTTGATTCTGGCGACCGTACTACAGGGGATAGCGCTGGCTACGATCATCTGCTTCGCTTCAGCGGTCCCCACGCCCCTGGTGGACGGGTTGGCCTCCCGGCTCGAACCGATCGTTCGGCCTTCGCCTGACGATGATCCGGTGCGGCTAGACAGGTTCGCGCTGATCGCAGCCGGCTGGGTAGTGCTCATCTGCGCGCTGCTGGCGGTGTACTCGTACCAGATGCATCCACACGTACCGGACGAGGTTTCGTCCATCTACCAAGCGCGCTATTTCGCCGCGGGGATGCTCGACATGCCGGCGCCGCCGGTGCTCAGGGCGTTCAATCTCGACCTGATGACGTACGAGGCGGAGCGGTGGTATTCGCCGGTGCCGCCGGGGTGGCCGGCCGTGCTCTCGCTTGGCTACCTGGCTGGCGTGCCCTGGCTGGTGAATCCGCTGCTCAACGGCGCCTGCGTACTGCTTGCCTATCTGGTGATCGGCGACATGTATGGGCGCCGCACGGCGCGCTGGAGCGTTCTGCTCCTCGCCACTTCCCCATGGTTCCTGTTCATGGGGATGAACTTCATGACACACACGCTGGCGCTTTTGTTCTCCCTGGTGGCTGCACTTGCCGTAGCGCGGATGCGCCGTTCCGGCCGCCTGGGGTGGGGCGTACTGGGCGGCGCGGCCATCGGCATGGTCAGCATCATCCGGCCGCTGGAAGGGCTGGCGGTTGCCGTTCTGTTAGGCTTCTGGGCGCTCGGCGGGCGTTCGCCACGCTTTCGCCTGGCCATTCCGCAGGTCGTGGTGCTCGCGCTGGCGACGATGGCGACGGGCGCGGCGGTGCTGCCTTACAACGCAGCGATCGCCGGTGATCCGACGATCTTTCCGCTCATGGCATACACCGATGCGATGTACGGAAAGGACGTCAACGCTCTTGGCTTTGGCGCCAATCGCGGTATCGGTTGGCCCGGACTCGACCCGCTGCCCGGCCACGGCGCGATCGACGTTTTCATCAACGCCGGCCTGAACGGTTACCAGGTAGGGGTCGAGCTGCTGGGATGGAGTACCGGCTCGCTGCTCATCATCGCGCTTCTGCTGTGCTCCGGCAGACTGCGTCGTGAGGAGTGGTGGATGCTGGCGGCGATCGCGCTGATCGTCGGACTGCACAGCTTCTACTGGTTTGCCGGAGGTCCGGACTTTGGCGCGCGCTACTGGTACCTGATCATCGTTCCATGCATCGTGCTCGCCGCACGCGGGATCGAGGTGCTCGGCGGGATGGCGGCCGAATCGCGAGGTACCCGGGCCGGGGTGCGCGTTATGCTGGCAGCCGTCGCCCTGTGCACGATTTCGGCGTTCGTCTTCGTGCCGTGGCGCGCCGCCGACAAATACTATCATTACCGCCGCATGGAGCCGGGAGTCGAGCGGCTTGCGCGGGAGAACGGCTTCGGCTCGAGTGTGGTCCTCGTTCGCGGTAGGCGGCATCCCGATTACGCATCCGCCGCGACGTACAACCCACTCGACCTGCGGGCGCCGGAACCGATTTACGCATGGGACCGCGACCCCGAGGCGCGGGCGGAGGTACTTCGCGCCTATCCGGAGCGTCCGGTCTGGATCATCGCCGGGCCCACGCAGACGAACGACGGCTTTCAGGTACTCGCCGGACCCATGTCAGCGCAGGAAGCACTCGCCTGGCGCGCCGATGGCAGCGGCGACGTGAATGGCGCTCGATAGCTACAGCGGGGTCAGCGCCGCGGTATTCGGCGCGTCGGGATTCATTGGACAATGGGTGGCGCGCGCGCTGAGCGCGAACGGAGCACGGCTGTTCCTTGTGGCACGGCGATCAGAGACGCTGCCCACGCCTGCTGGCGCAGGATCAACGATAGTTGAAGCGGATCTCTCGCGTCAGGCAACTGTCCGCGACGTGATCGCGGCCTCACGACCAGCGATAGTATTCAACCTGGCTGGCTACGGCGTAGACCGGAGCGAGCGGGATGAGAGAGTAGCGCGTACGATCAACTCCGACCTGCCGCTCTGGATCGCGGAGGCTCTGGCCACATCTGACGAGAATTCATGGGATGGCCAGCGGCTCATGCACGTCGGCTCGGCACTCGAGTACGGAGAGATAGGCGGTGACCTGAACGAATCATCGGAGCCCAATCCGACGACACTCTATGGACAAACCAAGCTTGCCGGCACGCTCGCCGTGCAGCGCGCCTGTGAGGAGCAGGGCATACGCGCCATCACCGCCCGCCTGTTCACCGTCTTCGGCGCCGGGGAGCACCCCGGCCGGTTGCTCCCTACACTGCTCGATGCGACAACCCATAACGAGCCGGTGGCCCTGAGCTCTGGAACGCAGCGGCGGGACTTTACCTACGTCGAGGACGTCGCCGAAGGGCTGCTTCGCCTTGGCACGGTAGGGTCGGTGCTGCCTGGCGAGATCGTCAATCTGGCAACGGGACTGCTCACCGAAGTGAGGGAGTTCGCCACCGAGAGCGCGCGGGAGCTCGGAATCGCTCCGCAACGGCTCCACTTCGGCGCAATCCCGACTCGCTCCGAGGAAATGCAACACGATCCGGTTTCGGTGGCGCGGTTGCGACAGCTGTTAGGCTGGGTACCTGCTACCGGGATCGTTGAGGGGGTCCGCCGAGCACACGAGTTGCGGAAATCTCAGTCGTAGCCGGCATCCATATCGAAGGGTTGGCAGGATGCATCAGGATTTGACGGATCAAATGGATCCGATCTCTGAAATGACGGCCTCCGCGCGCGACCAGGAAGAGAAGTAGCCAACGATTGAACGTTCAGTTGGCGGAACTCGTCGGCGAACGCCGAATATGTTAGGCAGGCTCGAGCTCGACAGCTACCCCGCCGATTCCTGGAAGGCCGCAAAAAACAAAGAACACGGCCCAACCTCTCTCATACGCGATCAGATCCATTTGATCCGTTCAATCCTGATGCATCCTGCCAACCCTTCTACATGGATGCTCGTCAAAGTTGCCAGAATCTCGTTCGTAGCGAGGTACCATGTCAGGGGATTGCAGGATGCATCAGGATTCGACGAATCAAATGGATCTGATCCCTGAAATGCCGCCCTCCGAATGCGACCAGGGCTGTGCCCTCTCGCAACTCGCAATTCGCAATTCTGAGATCATCCTTCCCAGCACCACCAGCACGCCTAGCGAGGCTGAAACGCTCCCAATTCCTCCGCCCCGGCCGTAGACCCGTTGCGGGCAAGCCGGTCCCGATACCACTCGATTGCCTCGGTGAGCCCTTCGTCCATGGTATATGAAGGGCGCCAACCCATCATCCGGCGTGCCTTGGCGCAGTCGAGGTACTGCTTCGGAATCTCGTGGCTCGCTTCATTGAGAATGCGTGGCTCGAGATGGGACTTGCCCATGAGCCCGAGAATGCGCTCGACCAGCTCGAGCACCGACATCGGCGTCTCCGTGCCGAAGTTGAATGCCTCGCCCACGAACTGCTCGTCAGGCAGTCGCTCGGCCAGCTGCAGGTACGCATCCACCGCGTCGCGCACGTAGAAATAGTCGCGGATGAAAGTGCCGTCGCTGCGGATGATCGGCTGCTCATCGAGCAGCGCCGACCGGATCGTGCCGGGAATCAGCCGGTTGAAGTTGAGATCGCCGCCGCCGAACAGATTGCCGCACCGGGTTACCGCCACCGGCGTCTTGTAGGTGTGGTAGTAGGAGAACGAGATCAGGTCGGTACAGCTCTTCGATACATCGTACGGAAACCTTCCCTGAAGCGGCGCATCCTCCGTGTAAGGCAGCACGTCGTGGCTGCCGTACGCCTTGTCGCTCGACGCGACGATCACCCGCTGCATGATCTTGCTGCACGCCTTGCAGGCCTCGAGCAGATTCCAGGTGCCGCGGATGTTCGACTCGAATGTGGAAAGCGCGGAACGAGACGCCGTGCCGACGATCGTCTGTGCACCGAGGTGGAAGACGGTATCGATCTCGTACTCGTTGAGCGCGCGAAGCATCAACTGATAGTCCTCGAGCTCCCCGCGCACCATGCGAACGCTCGCCAGCGTGCTCGTTTCCATCAGCCTGCTCTCTGGCACCCAGTCGCGTACCAGACAAGTGACCCGCGCGCCACGCCGCACGAGCTCCTGGGTGAGCCAGGAGCCTAGCAATCCCGATGCGCCGGTGACGAAGACGCTTCGCTCGCGCCAGAAGTTGTTCACGCCCACGTCTTCCACGGTGCATTCCCGGTCGCCCACAGCGATTCGAGCAACTCCTTCTCGCGGAGAGTGTCCATCGGCTGCCAGAACCCCTCGTGACGGAACGCCATGAGCTCTCCATCCTCGGCGAGTCGCTCGAGAGGTTCGCGCTCGAGCACCGAGTCATCGCCGACAAGATAATCCAGCACCCGCGGCTCGAAGACGAAGAAGCCGCCGTTGATCCATCCCTCCCCCGTCTGCGGCTTCTCGGAGAAGGTCCCGACCGCATCGCGCCCCTCTTCCAGCACCAGACCGCCGAATCGCGCCGGCGGCCGGACCGCCGTTACCGTGGCGAGCTTTCCATGCGCCCGGTGAAAGTCCATCAGCGCGCGTATGTCCACGCTGCCAAGCCCGTCGCCGTACGTCGCCATGAACGTCTCGCCGTTCAGCCACGGCTCGAGCCGCCGGATTCGCCCACCGGTCATCGTATCGAGGCCCGTGTCTATGAGCCCGATCTTCCAGTCGATAGGGCTGCCGTTCATTACGCTGACCGCGCCGTCCTTCAGATCGATGATGAAATCGGCGCTGTGGATGTAGGCGTTGCGGAAATACTCCTTGATGTACTCGCCCTTGTAGCCGCAGGCGACGAAGAATTCGTTGAAGCCGTGAGCCGCGTAGATGCTCATGATGTGCCAGATCATCGGCTTGCCGCCGATCTCGACCATTGGCTTTGGACGCGTGGACGTCTCTTCGGCAAGCCGAGTGCCCCGCCCGCCGGCGAGGATGACGACCTTGGTCAAACGATCCTCGGTGAGGGAATGGGAATGATGAACTGCCCCCCGCGGTTCGCGTACTCCTGCTGCTGCCGCATTATCTCCTCGGCGAAGTTCCACGCCAGAATCATTACGTAGTCAGGCTGCTCGTCGATCAGAGTGGTCGCCGGCCGAACCGGCAGATGCATCCCCGGCGTGTATCGCCCGACCTTGAGCGCGCTCTTGTCCACCGTGTACGGAAGCGTTTCAGTGCCTATTTCACAATAGTTGAGCAGCGTGTTCCCCTTCGCCGGCGCTCCGTACCCGACCACCGTCTTCCCTTCGCCGAGCAGCCGTTCCAGCATCGCTCGTATGTCCCGCCGGTTCGCTTCCACATCGGCGGCGAACCGGTCAAACCGGTCGAATGTCGTTAGGCCGAGCCTCTCTTCTTCGCCGATCATCGCCAGCGCCTGGGTCGAATGATCGGGGTATCTCTCGCGTCGCCCGGCGTACATGCGAATGGATCCGCCGTGCACCGGCACGCGGTCGATGGCGACCAGCGACAGCCCGGCACCCTCGCAGAGCGTCCGCAGCGCCGTCACCGAGAAATAACAGAGATGCTCGTGGTAGACCGTGTCGTACTCGAGCTTGTCCATCATCTCGCGCAGATACGGCGCCTCGATGATGACCAGACCGTCTTCGCTTATCAGATCGCGGCAACCGCTGAGAAAGCCGAGGGAATCGTCAACGTGCGCGAACACGTTGTTGCCAATTACCGCTTTCGCCTGGCCGTGCGAGTCCAGAACATCCGCCGCTGCTTCCGCATCGAAAAAGCGATTCACCGTCTCGACGCCGCGATCGCTGGCGATCGCCGCGATGTTGGTTGCCGGCTCTATTCCCAGCGTGCGCACGCCGTGCTTCTGAAAGCAGGAGAGAAGGCTGCCGTCGTTGCTGGCGATCTCCACCACCAGATCGCCGTCCCCCAGATTCAGTCGATCGACTACCGTCTGAGCGTATTTGACGTTATGCACGGCGATCGTGTCGGATGTGCCGGTGACGTAGATGTAGTCGCGAAACAGCACCTCGGGGTCGATCACATCGAGGAGTTGGACAAGAGCGCAACGCTCGCAGAAGTAGACATCGAGCGGGTAGCGCTCTTCGGCGGTGAATTCGGCTGGCGAACGCGGGAACGCATTGGCCAGCGGCTGCGGCCCGAGCTCGAGGAACTTTCGCAATTCGCCGCCTCCACATGCACGGCAATCGGTACGCCGGTGATGCGTGGAGCGGGTGGCAGCCTTGGACAAGGTGCTGGTGGGCAAGGTGGGGGACGGTTGGTTGGTGCGTGGGGGCCGGGAGGAGCGGGAAATGGGAAACGGTAAATGGGAAACGTCGTACCCGTCGGCCTATCGACGAGATCGGGAGCCAAACAACGATTCAAGAGACGCTCGGCGCGATCTCCCGCGATTCTGAGGATCGCAAGGCGGAACGATGTAACTCCCCGTGTCAGCGAGTGACGTACGCTCCGGGCTTGTGAGAAGCCGAGGCGGGCGCCGAGACCTCGCGGCGCCAGGCTTTGATACCGGGTGAGAATCGGAAGATGAGCAATCCCCGGAAAAATTCCCAGCAGGTGCTGGCCCTAACGTGCGAGAGTCCTCCGCCACGCATGCGAGCGAACACGTTCAGCTCCAGCACGCGAATGCCCATGTAGTGCGCCTTGATCATTATCTCCGGATCGAGGAACCACTGCTTGGACGTGATCTGCATTGCGCCAAGCACTTCGCGCGGCAGGATCTTCGGCACGCCGTTCAGGTCCAGCGATCCGAGAGTTGGCCAAAGCAGCCAGACGAACGCGTTATAACTGATTGACACGACCTTGCGCACGAGTCCGTCCATGCGAAAGCGTCGGCGCACCTTGGCCAGGCACGTTCCGTTCGTGGCGGCGATAGCCTCGTACAGGCGCACCACGTCTTCGGCGTCTACCTGCCCGTCGGCTGGAATCCACCCGATCCATCGCGCCGTACACAGCGGAAACCCGCTCGTGACGCCGAAACCGTAACCTTCATTCCGTTCGACCCGGTGCGGAACGACCGCCGGGATCTCAGCTGCAAGCTGCCGGATGATCTCGCCGGTACGGTCTCGCGAGCCGTTGTCGACCACCACCAGCTGCAGCTTGTATCCCGCCGAGTCGAACGCCTGGGCGAGGCGGCGCACGGTGTAGGCTACTATCTCCTCCTCGTTGTACGCCGGCATGACGATGGAGATGTCGGGCTCTCGATCGTCATGGGTTGTAACGTTTCGTTCAACGAGGTCGGTCATCGTCACTCTCGCATGGGCGCGACTCGCTTGCCGTGTCGCGAATCCACCGTTGTCCGGCGATTCCGCCATACGACATTGTACTGAAGGCCCGTCTTATCGCAACACGCCGATCCGCTCACCCTTCGAATTCAGGAGTGCGGCGACGGCGGAAAAGGCAAAGGCTGTGCCCGCTTAAGACACCGAAATCATGTTCCCCAAGGCTCGAAATCACCCGCGATTGTGGCGCAGTCGCAACGAGCGTGTAGCGGGTGGAGGGGGACAAACTGGGAAAAGCGGGAAATGGGAAATGGGAAACGGAGTCTTAAGCGTGGTGAGTTCGTTTCCCCTTTCCCGTTTCCCCTTTCCCGCTTTTCCTACGCCGCCCAGATCGCGGCGAGCACTGCTATCTTTCGACGGGCACGCTGTTCAGCGCCTGACGCTCTCGGCGCGAAACGACCCCTTTCTCAGCATCACGACCGGAGTGGAGGCTCCTCGCTTGGCAAAGAAACCCAACTACGATTTCGAGAAGCGAAAGAAGGAACTCGAGCGCAAGGCAAAGACCGACGCCAAGCGCGAGGAAAAACGGAGAAAGCGCGAAGGCGCAGGCGACGATCGGGAGGATTCAACGCCGGGCGGACCAGGCGGAGCCACTCCTCAGGAATGACCGGTTCGGCGGCGCCAGCCGTTGACCTGGCTCAAGCCGGAGCGCCGGGCGTGGTCGGGTTGCCGTTAGGTACCGTTGCAGGCGCGCTGGCCGCCGGACGTTCGCCGCGACGCCAGTATGCAGTTGCCGGCATGGCACGACGCTCGAGAAGGTTGGTGTAGTACTCCAGCACTCGCCCGCGAACGCCAGCTTCGGTGTCCTCTGCATCTGCGCGAAATGGCGCGTACCGATGACGATCGTCGGTAGAGACTCCGAACCACCACCACGCATCCTGCTGTGCGCCACGAGCGATCTCGACCCGGCACGTGAACTTGCGGCCGTCGTCGTCGAATTCGAAAGCTTTGAGCACTGAACCTCGTTTGTGGGCTTGTCGAAAGGTACTCTCGTGCACAGCACGCCGCTGACTCTCCAATGGCCCGGTAGCGCGATCGGCCAGGCGATGCTCGGAAGGAAAATGCATGAGACTTGCCAAAAACCAGTGCGCTCCTGTAGTTGATCCCGATATTCGCGCAGGTACTAAATGACGCCACCACTCGAGGGCGTATTGGAAGCCTGCCTGTACGCAGATGACCTCGACGCTGCACACAGCTTCTATGCGGGCGCGCTCGGTCTCGCCGTTATCGCGCGCGACGGTGACCGTCACCTGTTCTTTCGCGCCGGCGACTCCACGATGTTCCTCGTCTTCAACCCGGCACGGACGGCGGACGTGCGCGAGGAGTACGCCGGCAGCATTGCCGTGCCGCCCCACGGCGCGACCGGCCCGGGTCATGTAGCATTCGCCGTGGCCGATGCCGATCTGGACGATTGGCGCAGCCACCTGTCGGCGCGTCGAATAACTATAGAACGGGAAATAAGCTGGCCGAACGGCGGCCGATCGCTTTATCTACGCGACCCCGCCGGCAACAGCATTGAGCTGGCAACGCCGCGGCTGTGGGGATTCGGCGAGCCGCCGCCGCTCAATAGTGGTTAGGGCCTCGTGAAGAAAGAGATGAGAGATGCGAGTTGCGAGGACGAGCCTTGCGACTGCGCTCCTCCGCAGTTGTTTAGGCTTGTCCTCGCAACTCGCATCTCTCATCTTCCTCTATGGAACGATCTCCCCCCATCATGTCCACTATGCGCCTAACGTTGGCTGCTC
>JBGTNB010000021.1:0-2438 GCA_041743285.1 Gemmatimonadaceae bacterium | reverse complement strand
GACTACGCCTCCGTCCCCCGCCACCGGAGCCGAAGGATCTCTCAGGTGCTTCGCAATGCCCTCGATGAGCAGAGGCATGTGGTCGAGCAGGTCATCGGTCGGAAATACGCGCTCGGGCGGCACGCTGACGCGCGCCACTATTCGCTCGAGCCACCTCGCGGTGAGCTCCATACGCGATTCGCAAAGCCGTTTTGCGGCAAGCTCAGAGAAACTGGTGATCGGCGCGGCTTCCATCAGAAATGGCGGGTGCGAGGAGCACGCCCTCGCGGTATGGGGCGGGGTTGGATACTTCAAACATAGGGCAGGGGAAGCGTTGAGAATAGTGAGCGGGCAGAACTGCTTCGCTCGCTCCTGCATCCCCCGTTGGGGCGCGCTAGTCGGCGACTGTTGCCGGCCGGCCCTCGCGCAGTTCGAGCTGTCCGCCATCTCGGTTGGAGCCGACCGCATCCATTCGAGCCCGCAACTGCTGAAAAAGTTGATCGGCGACTGGTCCGGGGCGGCCGGTTCCAATCACGCGGTCGTCGACCCTGGTGATCGGCAGGACGTCGTTCGTCGTGCCTGCGAGGAACAGTTCGCTGGCCTCGAAAAGCTCGCTCAACGACATTGGCGTCTCTTCGCTGGGAATGCCCAGATCGGAGGCTATCCGCAGCAGGACGGCCCTGGTCACCCCCGGCAGCACGTGGTGATCGGCCGGATGTGTGCGCAGCGTGCCGTCGATCACCCCGAAGACCGACGTGTGAGTTCCCTCGGTTACGATCCCGTCCCGCACGAAAATGGCATCGATGGCGCCGGACGCCACGGCGCGCTGCTTGCCCATCACGTTAGGTAGCAACTGGATCGTTTTCAGATCACACCGGAGCCAACGGATGTCAGGCTGAGTAATGGCAGCGGCGCCCGATCGACGAAGCGTCTCGGCCGGCTTGAAGCGAGCCGCCGCCATGTAGACGGTCGCTGGCGTCCCCGCCGGCGGGTAGTAGTGGGTGCGCGGTGCCGCACCACGCGTGACCTCCAGGTACAGCGTCGCTTCGTCGCTCGTAAGGTCGTTTTCGACGATTAGACGACGGGCAATGTTCCAGAGGCGGGTTGTCTGGAGATCGTCGGGCAACGGGATCTCGATCTCCCGCAGGCCCCGCTCGAGCCGGGCCAAATGCTGCTCGGGCTCGAACGCATTGCCATGGATCAGCCGCCACACCTCATATACGCCATCGCCAAAGATGAATCCGCGATCCTCTACGGGAATGCGGGCTTCAGACCGGGGCAGAAAGCTTCCGTTTAGATAGATGAGCACGAGCCTTATTCCCCGTACGGAATCCAGATGTTCTTTACCTGCGTGGCTCGGCGCAGAAATTCACGCCCTTCGGCGTCCTCGCGGTTTTGCCAGTCGCGGGTGGAATGCTCCGCCCAGGTTTGCTTCATGTTGCCGGCCGAAGCGTGCTCGACTTCGCGAACTCCCTCCGCTCCGCCGAAGTACCAGATGGCGTCCACGTCGTCGTGCTGGGCGAGAACCTTCGCCAGCTCATCCCTGTTTCCGGTGACGATGTTCACTACGCCGGCGGGAAGGTCGGAAGTTTCGAGTACCGAATACAGGTCGACTGCAGCAAGCGGATGCTTTTCGTCAGGCAGGGCTACCGCCGTGTTTCCAGTCGCGATCGCCGGAGCGATGAGCGAAACGAAGCCTAGCAGAGGGAACTCCCCGGGCGCGGCGATCCCGATGACTCCGACCGGCTCGTTCATCGCCAGGGTTACGCCGCGAATGGGTGTATGGTGCACGGCACCGTCGTGCTTGTCGGCCCAGGCCGCGTAGGTGAACAAACGCGAGATCGTCCCCTCGACTTCGCCCATTCCGGGAGATCCGGTCATCGCCTCGAGTCTGGAAGCGAGCTCCTTGGCCCGTACCGAGAGATTCTCCGCGATGTAATAGAGAATCTGGGCGCGGGAGTGTCCGGAGGTGCGGGCCCAACCGGCTTGCGCCGCGCGCGCCGCCTCCACGGCATTGCGAATATCCTTGCGGTTGCCTTGCCCAACTTCGCCTAGGAGCGTGTCGTCAGGCGCGGTGATGCGAAGGCTGTACCCGGAATCGGGGCGCGCCTGCTTGCCACCGATGAAAAGCTTGGGCGTGCGGTCGATTTGGGGGTCGAGGGTCGAGGGTCGAGGGTCGAGTGTGGAGGGTCGAGGGTCGAGGGTCGAGGGTCGAGGGTCGTTAGTCCTCCGGCTCGCGGCTCGCCGCCCGCCTGACATTGCCAGCCGTTTCGCCGCCTGACTTTTCGTTCTCCCCCCGACCCCCGACCCCCGACCCCCGACCCGCGGCGCGCGCTCCGCGCGCCGCAAATACTCCCACAACCCCTCGCGTCCCCCTTCGCGCCCATATCCGCTTTCGCGGTAGCCGCCGAAGCCCGCCGCGGCGTCGAACCGGTTGGTCGAGTTTATCCAGACCACTC
>JBGTNB010000020.1:0-1537 GCA_041743285.1 Gemmatimonadaceae bacterium | reverse complement strand
GTTGACGTACTCCACACGCCCCGGCAGCGCATCGGCGACGACCCGCGCCGTCAGGAGATCGGCCGATCCCGTCAGCAGGAACTGGCCTGGGCTGGGGTCCTGGTCGAGGATCTGCTTGACGGCCAGCATCAGATCAGGTGCACGCTGCACCTCGTCGATCACGGCCGGCCGCGACAGCGAGAGCGCGAACCCATCCGGATCTGCGAGCGCTGCCTCCCTCGTCGCCGCGTCGTCGAGGCTGAAGTAATTCGGGACGACTCCGGCGAGCTGTAGCTGCCTCGCGAGCGTGCTCTTGCCCGCCTGCCGCGGGCCGGTGATCGCCGCCGCGCGACTGACCGAGAGGATGTCGCGCAGTTCGGTTTCGATGCCACGAGCGAACAACTCCATCGGCGGAGTCTAGCCTTGTGGTCGACCGATTCGGAGTAGAGGCTCCGATTTTCTCGGAATAGACCTGCCGATCATTTCGGATTTCACGGCTTACCCAACTCGGAGTCACCACCCGCTCCCAGCGGAGCGCAGCACCACCAGCGAGCCGCGATCCGAAGTCGAGGCGTCGGGATGGTTCCGACCACACGACTGAAAATCGTGGTGTCCCCGGTTCGAGTCCGGGTCTCGCCATCGACGGGGCCCCTGCAAAAGCGCGAGGACGTAGCGATATCCGCACCTCCAGACGTTCCAGCCAAGGGGGCACGGCACGGCGGACGATCAATTCAATCAATGGCCGGATGACCGCGACCGCAAGAGCTTTCCCGCAATGCCAGCGCAACTCGCGATCTCCCCAGCACCTCGTAGGCGACACCCAAAGTGGCGTTCTCGTCGTCGCACGCGACCAGACGCGGGCGCAACGTGCTGCCGGCGCTCGTGACCTGGGCGGGAACCGCGGGAGCGGGATCATCGACCCCCGTGTGAAAGAGCCTGAGGTAGGGGTCGTAGCGGAAGCGGCGCGAGCGGCGCTGGCCTGTGATCTCGCGCACGAGCCCCAGTTGCTCGAAGCGGCCAATCAGCTTGTTGGCCGTCGCGAACGTCACCCCGAGGTCTGCTCTGACGAGGTTGACGTTGACGATCGGCGAGGCGAAGAGCAGCGAGGGTAGCTTCAGCCCGTTGGGGCCGACATTCTCACGGAGTACTTGCGCTCGATGCCGCTCGCGGAGTTCGGAGATGCGCTGAGCGGTCGCGGTTGCCTCGCCCGCCGTCTGTGCTACGCCGCGCGGGAAGAACTTCAGCCAGCCCTCCCAGTCGCCGCGGCAGCGGATGCTCGTCAGTCGGTCGTAGTACTCGGCACGGTTCTCCTTGAGGTAGACGCTGAGGTACAGCAGTGGCCGGTGCAGCGCGTCTCGATGCATGAGCAAGAACGTGATCAGCAGGCGCCCCACGCGGCCGTTGCCGTCAGAACGGATGCAGCTTTGGACGGCTCGACGCAACGAAACTCATCGCACGGTCTGTCACTGTGAGCCGCATGAGAACCACGCGCATCACGGTGGCGGCCGCGGTCATCACCGCGCTGGCCGCGACCTCTGCCTCCGCGCTGTCGACGCGC
>JBGTNB010000019.1:0-1950 GCA_041743285.1 Gemmatimonadaceae bacterium | reverse complement strand
ATCCTCACGGGCCACGCCGACGCACCTATCCCTTGGAATGGGGACTTCATACGAACCGGCAAGCAGGCAAAAAGTTATCGCGGCGTCGGCTGACTACAGTTTGCAGACAGCCGGCGGCACATCTTGGCTGGCCGCTCATTGGCCGCTCATTGGCCGCCGTCCGGCGCAGTCGTAGCGGACGAATGGATAGCTTGTGAGCGCGCTATCTGCGCTGCGATAGAACGCAATGGCGTGGACGCAGGATGCCTTCAGGTGTCTGAGCTGGCCGTGTCTCGCCAGTACGTGCGGTAAATGGTTCGCCTCTGCCAAGACATCCGCATGCGCGTCCTCCTCTCGAACCTGCAATGTCCATCTGGCACGGCGCGCTCGAGCATTGGGAACGTTGTCCTTCAGGCTTAGGTTGAGCAACTGTGATGGTGGAGGCACAGCGGCGGGGTGACCAATGGCGGAAGAGCGCACACATGCTCTGAGCGAAGTCCTCGATAGGCTTGAAAGCTCGGTCCACGGCGAGAGTATCAGCGTCGAGCAAGTGACGGAGAATCTCGGGCAGAAGTCCTTTGGTTCGCTGATGCTGGTGTTCTCGCTGATTTCCACTTCACCGGCGAGCGCGATCCCGGGGATCACCTCCGTTGTCGCCGCGATCACGTTTATCTTGGTTGTCCAGATGATTGCCGGGCGCGGCTGTGTCTGGCTGCCGCGCATCATCACCCGCCGTCGCATGTCCACGGCCAGGCTGTGCAAGGGTATCAACTGGTTGCGCAAGCCGCTGCGCTTCGTGGAGAGGTTCCTGAAGCCGCGGCTCACCTTTCTCTTTCATCGCCCTTGGCTTTGGCTGCCGCTGATCCTGATCCTGGGGCTGACGCTCTTTATGCCATTCATGGAGATCGTTCCAACCTCAGGCTCCATCGCATCGGCTGTGATTGCCCTCTTCGCTGCCGGACTGCTGACAAGGGACGGAGCTTTGGTCGTGGCTTCGCTCGTGCTGCTGATGGGGGTGCCGATCGCGATCTGGCAGTTCGGTTTCGGTGGCTGAGATTCGGCTGCGTCGAATGACGTCGCGAGCGATTGTTCATGGCTTGCGCGCTGCCGAAAGAGGGTCCGCTCGCGGGCGGTCACATCATCGGAGCCAGCCCACGAGGTAGCTCCCAAGCCGACTCTGCGCAACAAGGTCGCTGACCATGAGAAACGGCGACCGGTTTGGAAGCCGGTCGCCGCAAATCTGCATCGAAACGTCCGGGGAAGTTTCGCTGGCACGTCCTCAGATGCTTCGCCTCGATCAGTTGCCCGACGATTGGGCTGAGGAATTCGCCGACTGCATCGCGTCGTTCGTATTCGCGGAGGGGTCGCCGGCGCAGTATTCGAATACACCCGTCACGACCGCGATCAGCTGGGTGTCGTTGTTGCCGCCCATCGAGCCGCTTCCACCGGACGTACCGCCCGAAGCCGACGTTCCACTGCCCGATGAAGCCGAGTCAGTCGAGCCGCCCGAGCTGCTGGAGGTCAACCCCCCGGGCGTGGAGCCGCTGGCCGACGGCTAGGGCGAAGATGACTTGTGGAGCCCGTGCAGGTTACAGATGATTATCCTCAACCTCGGAGACCCATGATGCGACGTCACCCTATAGCAGTCTGCGCTTTTGCCCTTGCTTGGAGCGGATTCGCCGCCGCCCAGGACATGCCAGTCGACATCCCCGAGGACCTGACGAGCGCGACGAGTATAGCTTCGGCGGCAAAGACATTGCAGACGGCTGGCATTGACAAGTTTCTCGTAAAGGATTTGCTCGGCAAGGAGCTGACCGGCGCGGATGGGAACACGATCGGTACGGTCGAGAACTTCGCGGTCATTCCAAGCGGACGGGTGATTGCCGCCTTGGTCACCTTGAGCGACGGCACGATGATCGCCGTGCCCTACGCGGCGATCAAGGTGGCGAACGCTGCCGGAACTGCCGGCCT
>JBGTNB010000018.1:0-6351 GCA_041743285.1 Gemmatimonadaceae bacterium | reverse complement strand
GTCCTCGTTGGTCAGGCCCGGAGCGCCGGCGCTGCCGGAGCGTATTGTGTCCTGGAGCATTCTACGGCTCCACTCGGACAGTGCCGCTCTCTCGAGCTCGTCCCGGATGATGGCGCGAATGTCTTCGCGCAGCTGGTCGGCGCCGATGGAACGCATCTCCGGCGAGGCCAGCGCCGCACGCCGCATGCGCAACCCGTCGGGCCCTTCCTCGGCACGCCGATCTTCGTCGGGACCGTACCGTATGTAGAGCTCGCCTTCCAGCGGCACGGGGACCACCAGGGTCCGCTCACCGGCGTAGTCGCGGCTGGCACGATCGCCCGTTAGGCGCTCGTCGGGGGGTACCATCCGGTCCTCGCGGAGCCTTTCGGCCTCACGCCGGTCGCTACGGAGAGTGTCTTCCAACGCAAGCGTTCGGGCGCGTTCGCCGGACACCCGCTCGCCACTGATTGCGTCGACGAATACCGTGTCGCGCTCGGAGATCGTGTCGGTCGAGCTTACACGAACGGTGTCGGTGAGCCGAACGGTACGCACCGGACGATCAGCGTCGCGGGCGAAGACGTTGAAGCTGAAGCCGGCGCTGTACATCCAGTTGTTTCGCAACTCTTCGGTGCTGGCGACATCCGCCAGATCTCTATCGCTGAATAAGTAGTCGCGGGCAGTGAAGTTGAACCGAAGATGCTCATTGAGCGCGAGGGCGAGTCCGCCGCCGAGGATCAGGCTCGTGCGATCATCGCGCGGGTTGCCGGCAATATCCCGGTAGTCGTCTTTAAAATCGATCACGCCGGCCCCCGCTATCAGGTACGGTACCAGGCCGGCGCCCGTAGCGAGATTGAACTGCGCTTCACCACCCAAGCTCTGAATGGGCGCAGTGTCATCGAAGTCGTCGGCCACGCCGCGCCAGTAGTAGCCGCGCAGGCTCACCAGGCGGCCGAAGTTGAGTCCCGCGCGAGCGCCAGCCAGATCCTGCCTCGCGAGTCCCGTTTCGTCGTCGAAGTCCATTCGTCCCGCGAACAATTCGATAGGCATGCCGACCGCTCCGAGCCCGATCCGTGCATCGTCCTCGAACTGCCGCGAGCCGCCTAACGGAATCTGCAGCGCGGCGCCCACGGCGATGTTGTGTCGCAGATCATCCGATTCAGGGTCGTCGGACAGTGGATCGGCGGACTGCCGGGCAGCGAGCGCGTAGCGATTGAGCCGGAACATGAGATCTTCGGCGAAAATCGAGACCCGAACACGCCCAGGGGAACCGAGTTGCACGCCACCGCCGAGCTTGAGCGCAATCTGACTGGAGCGCGGGGCGCTGTCGGGATCGAAGCGCACCACGGCGCCACCGGCGGTGAGGAAAGGCGACAGGGCCCCACTTCCGACGTTGATGCGGAGGTCGGCGCCGAAGTTCCGAATGTCCACGTCTTGATCGGACAGTGCGTTGCCGAGTGAATCGGTAAGTGGAAGCCGTGACAGCTCCGCGCGCACGTTGGATCGCGTCAGGTAGAAGCCGTGCAGGCCGACGTACTGATTGAAGGTGAAACCAAAACGACCGCCCAGCAGGTTGGCGTCCTTGAGGCCGAGGTCGTTGTCCCACTGGATACGGGTGCCCTGCGGCGCAATGTTGTACCGCAGCTCCTGTGCGGCGAGCGGCACCGCGCTGGCGGTGCCGAGTGCGGCTATCGTTAGGGCACGGAGGGCGCGTTTGAAGCGCGGCGGACGGATGTTTGGCATGATTGCTCCTCCGCCAGAGTTCACGAGATCACGAGATTCCGATATCCAGCGGCATTCGGGTAGTGAGAAAAGCCGGGGCTGCGATTGGTGATTTGCGACACAAACCCGCAGGAACCGGACCGGACACAACAGAATCGCCCGAACGTTCGATTGCGGCCAGATAGTCCGGAAGGAGGTCGAATCGACCGGCCCGGATCGTGCCATGCGCCGCGGCATGACAACTTCCGCGCAGTCAATTCGCGCACGTGCTATTGGCACGTTGCGCGAGAGATTTGGCCATCCGGAATTTCAGCCGGGACAGTGGCCGGCGATCGAAGCCGTATTGCTGGGGAGAGACGCGCTCGTGGTGATGCCCACCGGCAGCGGCAAGTCGCTCATCTACCAGCTTCCAGCGCTGCTCCTCGACGGGCTTACGATCGTCGTGTCGCCGCTTATCGCCCTGATGAAGGATCAGCAGGACAAGCTGCGCGAAATGGGAGTAGATGCACTGGCCATGCATTCCCATCTGACGGACAGGCAGGCGAAGGATGTCGTGGAACGCGTGGGCGGCGGCGATGGCGAGCTGCTCTACCTCACCCCGGAGCGGTTCAAGGATCGCGAGTTCTTCGAGCTGCTCATGCAGCGCAAGGTGGCGATGTTCGTCGTCGACGAAGCCCACTGCGTGAGCCAGTGGGGGCACGATTTCCGTCCCGACTATCTCACGCTGGGCTCCGTGGCTCAACGGCTGGGCAATCCTGCGGTACTGGCACTCACTGCCACCGCTACCGCCGAGGTGCGCACCGACATTGCGCGGCAGCTCCGGCTGCGCGATCCGCACGTGACCGTAGCCGGCTTTGCGAGGCCGAATCTGTTTTTCGACGTGGAGCGAACGGTAAATCCTGGAATGAAGGACGACGTGCTCGCTGGCATGCTGCGACGGGAGCGGGGGGGGGGCAGCACGATCGTCTACGTGGCCACTGTTCGAGAGACGGAGCGGCTGTACGAGCTGCTTCGCCAGGACTTTTCCGTCGGGATGTACCATGGGCGCCGTCCGGCAGTGGAGCGGCGTGAGGTTCAGGAGAGCTTCATGTCGGGCGATGTGCAGATCATGCTCGCCACCAACGCCTTTGGACTGGGCATCGACAAGCCCGACATCCGGCGAGTGATCCACTACCATTTTCCCGGATCGCTCGAGTCCTACTACCAGGAGGCGGGGCGGGCGGGACGGGACGGTGAAACATCGGTGTGCTCGGTGCTCTATCGCGTGGAGGACCGGCGGATCCAGAGCTACTTCCTCGGTGGCAAGTATCCGGAAGTGCAGGAAGCGGCGCTGGTCGCGCTGGCGCTCGAGCAGCACCCGTTAGGCGCGCCGGTGCCCGCGCCGCGGCTCTCGGAGCAGTCCGGCGTGCCGATGCGCAAGACACGCATCACGCTGATGTTGCTCAAGCGGCACGGCCTGGTGCGAGAGCACCGCGGCGGAAGCTGGGAGCGGCTCGCCGACGGCCTCACACAGGTGGACCTGAGCGCCGAGCTCTCGTCTTACGAGGAGCGGCGCCAGCGTGATCAGGCGAAGCTCAACGCCATGGTGCGTTTCTGCCAATGGGCGCAGTGCCGCACTCGTTACATACTGGAGTACTTCGGCGAGGAGGTTACGGACGACTGGATATGCGGGCACTGCGACAATTGCCAGGCGGCGCCCCGTGCGGCCCGCGACGAGCCGCGTTCCGCTGCCGCGACCGCCTGAGGCTCTGCGTCAGGCGAATTCCCAATCGCAGGAGTCACAAAGCACTTCCTGCCGTTCAATCCCCCCGATTGTGCAACCGCTCTTCCATTCGCCGCCAATGCGGGTGAGTTTGCGGTGATGGACTGGCTCCCACACTCATCGTACTCGGGATGGATCTGACCGAACTCCTCGAGCGCACCTTCGCCGGTAATACTGTCGCCGTGTGGCTCTGGCTGCTCGGTTCGCTGGCGCTGATTCTCGGCCTGCTCTGGCTGGCGAAGTTCTACCTGCTGGGCAGGATGGAGAAGGTCGCGACCCGTACACGGACGCAGGTCGACGACCTGGTGATCATCCTCATCAAGCGCACGCGCTACGCGCTGATGCTGTGGGTCATCGTTTCGCTTGCACTTCGAATGCTCGTGCTGCCCGAGAGGGTAATCGGCCCTCTCGGCACGGTCGCGGTGCTGGCGTTTCTGCTCCAGCTGGGCATCTGGGCCAATGGCGCAATCGAGTTCTGGCTGCAGCGTTATACGCGCGATAGGCACCCGAGCGACGCAGCGAGCATCACCACCTTTCGCGCAATCGCGTATGGCATGCAGGTGCTTGCGTGGACGATCGTGGTGCTGTTGGCGCTCGACAACTTCGGAGTCGATGTAACGGCGCTGATCACCGGTCTCGGGATTGGCGGCGTGGCGATCGCTCTGGCCGTGCAGAACATCCTGGGAGATCTGCTCGCGGCCCTCGCCATTGTGATCGACAAGCCGTTCGTGATCGGGGACTTCATAATCGTGGGCTCGGAGAAGGGCACTGTCGAACAGATCGGCATGAAAACGACACGTGTGCGCAGCCTGGATGGCGAGCAGATCATCTTTTCCAATGCAGAGCTGCTTCAAAGCCGCATACGAAACTACAAGCGCATGGATGAGCGGCGCGTGCTGTTCCGGTTCGGTGTACTGTACAGCACGTCACAGGAGAAGGTGGAGATGCTTCCGACCATTGCGCGTGAGGCAGTGCTCGCGCAGGAAGCGGTGCGGTTCGACCGCGCGCACTTCGCGAGCTTCAACGACTCATCGCTGGATGTGGAAGTGGTGTACTACGTACTGTCGCCGGACTATGGGAAGTACATGGATACCCAGCAGGCGATCAATCTGATTCTCCTTCGCCGGCTGCGCGAGGAGAACGTCGAGTTTGCGTTCCCGACGCGTACGGTTCACGTGGAAGGATGGCTCGACTCCCCACGCGCAACGCCAATGGGCGACACTCCGCACGGACCTGCGACCCCCGCGAAAGCGCAGTGATTGCCGTACCTGGCGCCGCTCGTCGCCGTGCAAGCGCCGGTGCAATCATGAGGCACCCTGCTTGCATGAAGGTTGGGCTCTGATATGAGAGGCGACCGGTGCCGCGATTCGAGAACCATGACGTCGCCATTCCCTTCGGCCAGGGAACGCTACGCGGAATCCTGACGAGTCCCGCGACACCAACGGGCGTCGTGGCGTTCGCTCATGGAAGCGGCAGCGGCCGGCTGAGTCCCAGAAACGGCTACGTGGCGAGCGTATTGAACGATGCGGGGCTGGCCACGCTGCTGGTCGATCTCCTCACGGCGGACGAGGAGCGGGTGGATGAGACGACAGCGCACCTGCGATTCGACATCGATTTTCTCACCGAGCGTCTGCGCATCGCGGTGGGGTGGATCCGCCGAGCCGAGGGTACGTCCGATCTCTCGTTAGGATTGTTCGGTGCGAGCACCGGCGCGGCAGCCGCTCTCCAACTCGCGGCTTGGAAAGCCGATGAGGTGGATGCGGTCGTGTCGCGCGGCGGACGACCCGACCTCGCACTGGAGTGGCTTCCGAAGGTACACGCGCCCACCCTTCTGATCGTCGGCGGATTGGACGGGGCGGTGATTCCCCTGAATGAGCAGGCAAGGGATGCTCTTCCGGGAACCCGGGAACTGGTCATCGTGCCGGGTGCCTCCCATCTGTTTCACGAGCGTGGGGCCCTGGAGCAGGTGGCGAACCTGGCGGCGGCGTGGTTCGTGCGCCACCTCGCCGTGACGAGCGACCGGGAGCCCAGCTGATGTACCGGGACCGCGCAGAGGCGGGGCGGCGGTTGGTAGAGCGGCTTCGCGCGCAAGTGTCCCCACTCGGCGGGCCCGACCTGGTGGTTCTCGGACTCGCCCCCGGCGGCGTACTCGTTGCGCGGGAGGTCGCACAGTCGCTAGGCGCGGCGCTCGACGTAATCGTCGCCGTCAGGCTGCCGTCGCCGGGAAATCATGTGTCGATCGGTGGGGTGGCCGCTGGCGGTATCTACCGTCTCGACGAGCGCACCGTTCGCATGTTAGGCGTCAGCGACGAGTACATTGCCGAGGCGGTACGGCTGGCGAGCGAGAACGCCGAACGCCAGCAGTCCCTCTATCGCGCCGGGCGCGCCGCCGTTCCGCTGGCTGGACGACGGGTCATCGTGGTGGATGATGGTGCCCAGCCACGCTTTCGCAGTCGTGCCGCACTGGCGCGGGCGCGCGACTCGGGAGCACGGCAGGTGATTTTCGCGGTGCCGGTTGCCTCGTCCGACGCATTGGCGGCATCGGAGGCAGAGGCCGATGTTGTTGTGAGCGACTATGTGCCGGAGCGCCATTGCGGCATTGGAGCATATTACGGCGATTCGGACATTCCGCGAGCGGAGATGCTGCGGTCGGTGCTCGCACGGCCGCTGCGCGCCCTTCCGCTGGTGCCATCGTTGGGCGGGAAAGGGCACGAAACCGGCCCGGCAACAGTGGGTTAGGCGGCTGCCTCGGCGGCGCGCCGGCCGGGCGAAGGTTGCTGTTGCGTCAGGCAGTGCAGCGTGCCGAGCCCCCAGACCAGATCCACCGCGTGCACGCCGACCACCTGGCGTTCCGGAAAGAGATCGGCAATTGCAGCGAGCGCGACACGGTC
>JBGTNB010000017.1:0-2667 GCA_041743285.1 Gemmatimonadaceae bacterium | reverse complement strand
CTACGAGTTCACCTCACAGCTGTTCTTCGACGAGTCGCTCACCGATCGCGTCCACGCCCAGGCGCCGTACGCAGCAAAGGGGCAGCGCGACCGTCGTAATGAGAACGACGGCATCTACCGGCAGGCAGGTGACACGCTGCTGCTCGCCGTGGCCGCCGCCGGCGATGGCTATGATGCCAACTTCGACATGGGTCTGGATCTTTCGGACAGCGCAACGGGGAGGCCGGACGGAGTGCGGCGAGGTAGGCCGGGAGGGCCGGATGGGGGCGGTGCGACCAGGCCGCGCCTCTGAGGGAGTTGTGACGGCATGTCTGCCCACACGGGCCAGAGCGCAGCTCATCCTTGCCTTCATTGCCGTTTCGACAGCGTGCGCCGCTCGTACCGGCCCGCGTACCGATGCCCCGGCGCCGCCTCCCATAATCGCGCATTCCCAGTGGGAGGCACAGCCTCCGTTAGGCCACACGGCTGATGCAAACCGCCGCAACCTGCGTGCGGGCGACAGCCTGCGGTTTCGCGATCTGGTGATAAATGTGGTCGCCATCGAGGTGGATTCCCTTGCCGGGGAGCAGCCCGCTGAAGTCGCGCGCCTTCGACTGAGGCACGGTGTCGTCGCTGGAAGTGAACGGGCCGTGCGCGAGGGCGCGGCGTTCAATTGGCAGGGCTTTCATCTGGCCGTCGTCGCGATCTACTCGCCTGGGGAGTTAGGCGGCGGACTCGTCGTTATTGAGGTCGGAACGGTAGCCTCGCTTCCACCGCAGGTGGCGAGCTCCGATACGGCCGGCGGTGCGGCAATGCGTCTGCGCGTGCCGCACCGCATTACGCATGTGACACTGCATCACACCGGCAGCTCGGAACCGCTGCGGCCCGAGGATGATCCCGCCGAGAAGCTGCGCGGCCTTCAGTCATGGGGCGCGAGTGATCGCAACTGGTGGGATGTGCCGTATCACTACCTGATCGATCTGGAGGGAGACATTTACGAGGGTCGCGACTGGCGCTACATGGGCGAAACGAACACGACGTATGACCCGAGCGGCCACTTTTTGATCAGCGTCATCGGTAACTATGGCCGGCAGGAAGCGACAGCGGCGCAACTCGCGGCTATCGCGGACCTCATGGCGTGGGCGGTCGCGCGCTTCGATGTGCCGTTGGACCGCATTGGCGGGCATTACGACTACGCCGGCACGAGCTGCCCGGGCCAGCATCTCAGAAAGTATCTGGAGGACGGCACGTTCCGCCGTATGGTCGAGCAACGCCTGGCGAATAGGTGACGGATTCGCCGACAGTTCTCGAAACGGGCCAGGTTCGGCGAGAACTCATCGTAGTTCAGGTCTGCGATGAATAGCTGGCGCTAACGCTCATGGTTGAAAACGGATGCTGCGGAAACAACGGATGCTGGGATCGCTCCTCGCGCGGATAAGAAGCGTTCCTGGGCAAACCGAAGGTGTTGGAACAAAAAGCCAAAAATGCACAAGTGGAAGAACAGCAACAACAGGAAAGACATGAGGAAAAACGGCTCGTCGCTGTTTCACGTGGGCGACAACCGGAACTGGAGCCTACCGCCGAGGAGAAATGGCATGTCGTTTCGTTTCGCTGTTTCTGTTCCTCTGCGACCTCTGCGAAAACTCCGCGACCTCCGCGTTAGAAAGCCAGAGCATCTTTCGCGGCGATGCCCGCAACGCCAAAGGACAACTCGGGAGCTACGACAATCCGCAGTTTCCGCAGCATCCTTGTCAAACATGAGCGTTAATGTCGGCTACTCCGTCGTGAGCTCGCACTACGATGAGTTCTCGAAGGTGGTCTTCGCTAGCCCTTGGCATCAGAGGGTTGGCCGGCGCGGTGGAGCGAGCCTTGGAAACCGACATTACGCCTCGTGAGGTACGTGTGAATGTGTTTGTGATCGCCCGATGGGAATTCCGGCCGGCGCCGTAATGAGAGAAAGCGCCGTTGCCATCAGGATAGTCCGATCGAAACGCCGCCATTACGAAGCGGGTGTAGCGCTGCTGGCGATTGCTCCCTGTTTCTTCGCGCTTCCGCCGATCCTGGCGGCCCAATCCCCGCGTGCCCTGTTACCGATCGAGTTCGAGAATTCCGCCGAGTTCGACTGGTTGGGTAAAAGTGTGCTTGCCACCCGCACGCTCCACGACATGACAGACACCGTGGGATGGCGCCTGACCGGAACGGCAGAGTTCTCGTTTCCCGCCGAGCCCAGGCTCGGCGGCATGCGCGTGTTGCGCGTCGACATGCAGATGTTCACCGACACCACCGCCCCAACGCGGAGCCGGCTGTCGTCGGTCAATCTGCGACGGGTGTTCAATGGCGAGGACTGGACCGGATTCAATCGCCTCTCAATGTGGATCCGGCCCGAGGTCAGCGGAGTGCCCGCTCTTCCGCTGCAGATCGTTATACATAACGATGGTGCGGAAAAGGTGCCCGACGTCTACAACCGCGAGGGAATTCATTACGTCACGTTGGCGAAAAATGGCTGGCAGCAGATCGTGTGGGAAATCGAGCCGCTCGCGCGCGACCGGATCACCATGATCGAGCTCGGGTACTGGGTCAACAAGATGCTGGCCGATCCGGGCGACCACGTTGCATTTGAGATAGGGCGGCTCGAGCTTCAACGCGTGGAGCCCGATCACCACACCGGATGGAACGTGGCTCCCGGCA
>JBGTNB010000016.1:0-2340 GCA_041743285.1 Gemmatimonadaceae bacterium | reverse complement strand
TGGCGCGGCGGTGCGTCATCGTAAGCGATTTGCGCCGCAGTTGGCTGGCGGCCGCCGGCATCTGGCTCGCGTCGTGGCCGCTTTTCTTTCACCCGGTTAGCCGGCACGACGGAGTGGTGTCGGTGCTACGTGGCTACACCGTTCCCGAACTTCGGATGCTGGTCAGGAGCGCGACCGGCCGCGATGCGACAACCCGCGCCCGCGCCGGTTTTCGCATCGCTTCGGCCTGGTCTCCAACGGAGGTGTAATGCATACCGACGACAAGCCGGCGACCCGCAACAGTCACCCAATCGGCCCTATGCCGTTAGGCCGGGCGATGGAAACTGTGGATGAGATGTTCGTGCGTGCGCCGGTGCGCGCCATTTTCGATCTGGTGAGTGCCGTGGCAGAATGGCCGGCGCACCTTGCTCATTACCGTTACGTGCGGTTCAACCGCAGGGACGCCGGCGGCGGCGGCCTGGTGGAGATGGCCGCCAATCGTCCGTTCGGTCCGTTGAACTGGCCGACCTGGTGGCGGTCGGAAATGGTGGTGGATCACGACGCGCCGGCGGTACGGTTCCGTCATACCGGCGGCGTGACGAAGGGAATGGATGTGGAATGGGGATTCTCGGAGCGCGACGGCGGCACTCACGTGCGCCTGGTGCACGCGTGGGACGGGCCTCGCTGGCCGCTGGTCGGCGTGCCGGCGGCGGTGCTCGTCATTGGCCCTGTGTTCGTGCACGGCATTGCCTCACGCACATTGGCCGGACTGGCCGCGGTGGTCGAGGGTTCTCCCCGGCGATCGCGCCCAACACATAACGGTTAGGAGGTTGTATGGATCGGCGGCGTGTGGTGGTGACGGGAATCGGGGCCGTGACACCAATCGGCATCACCCGAAAGGGAATGTGGGATGGAATGCTCGCTCAGCGGTCCGCGGTGCGCTCCCTCACGCGCTTCGATCCCAGCGAGTTTCGAAGCCACAATGCGGCTGAAGTACGGGACTTCGATCCGGGCGACTTCCTCGATCGCAAGCGCGCCAAGCGCCTCGATCTGTTCGGCCAGTACTCGGTCACCGCTGCCCGTTTGGCGGTCGCCGACGCCGAGCTGGTACTCGAACGGGAGCGGCGCGAGCGGATCGGCGCCAACATGGGTACCGCGTTAGGTGGCGTTGGATTTGCCGAGTCGCAATGCCGGGTATACTTCGAGAACGGGCTCCGCCACGTCGATCCGGGGCTGGCGTTGATGGTGTTCGGCGGCGCGTCGAGCTGCAACATTGCGATCGATCTTGGTGTGCAGGGGCCCAATTCCACCAACGCCATGAGCTGCGCCTCGGGAACGATCGCCGTCGGCAACGCCTTCCGGGCCATCCGGGACGACGATGCCGACGTCATGCTCTGCGGAGGCGCCGAGGCGCCGCTGTCGCCACTTTGCTTCGGCGCGTTTTCGATCATTCGCGCCATGTCATCGCGAAACGACGAGCCCGAGGCTTCCTCCCGTCCGTTCGACCGTGATCGCGATGGATTCGTAATGGGTGAGGGCGCCGTCGTGCTGGTGCTCGAAGAGCGCGGGCGCGCCCTCGCGCGCGGCGCACCCGTCTACTCCGAGATCCTCGGCTTCGGTTCGTCGAACGACGCTCACCACATGACCGCGCCCCTCCCCGATGCAAGCATGGCCGCTTATGCCATGCAACGCGCGCTTTCAGATGCCCGAGTGGATCCTGAAGACATCGGCTACATCAACGCGCACGGCAGTTCCACCCCACTCAACGATGTAACGGAGACGAGAGCCATCAAGCGCGTCTTCGGCGAGCGGTCCTATCAGATACCCGTTAGCGGCACCAAGGGATACTACGGCCATGCACTCGGCGCTTCCGGAGCATTCGAAGCAGGCATTTGCTCCCTGGCACTCCAATCCGGCTGGCTGCCTCCGACGGTGAATCTCAGCACCCCCGACGAGGGCTGCGACCTGGATTACGTGCCCAGCCGCGGCCGCAACGCTGGAGTCGATACGGTACTTTCCAACTCCTTTGGGTTTGGTGGCATCAATGCGTCACTGGTGATGCGCCGCGCCGACTGACTGCAGCGCGGTGGCGTGACTACGCGGTCCAGACCCGCGTCTATTGTTGATGGCCACTCCACTCGTCTCCAGCGCTAGCGCGTCCTTCGACGACGAGGAGGATGGACGCCCCAAAATAGCAGTCGAAGTCGCTGCGGCGGCTCAGGCGGCCACGGACGCGCCGCTCGGAATTCTCGACCTGCTCCCGGCCAGCACCTGCGACCGGCTGGCGCGCCTCGCCGCCACCGCCAGTGGAGCCGCCGTGGCGGTCGTGTCGGGCGATGGCAATGGAAATACGATCGTGCG
>JBGTNB010000015.1:0-4719 GCA_041743285.1 Gemmatimonadaceae bacterium | reverse complement strand
CTCCGGCGTGACCCCGGCATACCACGTTCCCTCGGGATAGACCACTACGATCGGCCCTCCGGCACACACGCCGAGGCATGGCGTTTCTCCCCGCTTCACCCTGTGGGGACCGAAAAGCAATCCGGCTCGCTCGAGCAGCGTGGGCAGAAGAGCGTAGAGCTCGGCGCCCATACGGCTTGGCGAGCAGAATCCCCCGGTGCATACCAGGATATGCCGCGAGTAGGGGTCCATTCGCGGTGGGCTCACTCCAGCCGTCCGGTGCGTCGTAAACTCCCGCACCGTGACGACACCGCCACGAGGGCGCATATTGCACGCGTCGATGCTGTCACGGCGCGCCCGCCATCCGTATCGCAGCCGTGGGTCATCCTCCAACCCCTCCATTGAATCGCATGAGGCGTCTCCTTGTCAGTGGCCTCTGCTGCATCATCGCCATCGTGGGCACGGCAGCGCAATCGCAGCAGTCCCCGGCTGCTGTAGAAGATGCCGCGGCGGCACCGGCAAGGCCTGATACCGCCACGCTCCTGGTGCTGAACCGGCATGTCGTAACGTTCCGTTCCGCGTTCGGCGAGCAGAGCGCAACCGAGCGGGCAGAGCTGGCCGCAGCGCGCATCTCCGCATTTGCCGAGTCGGATGCACCGGGCACGGTCGGACTGTTGCGCATCCCGCAGGGGATTCTGGTGCGCGTCGGCACGCAGGGAGTCTTCACAGTGACTCCGGCCGACCTCGACAGCAGCGCCGCTCAAACGATCGAACAGGTGGCTGCCGACGCAATGCTGGCGCTGCGCGCGGCACTGGCCGAGGAACGCGAAGCGCGCAGCTTCGTGCAGATTCTCACTGCTGTCGGCCAGGCTGCGCTGGCGACGGCCGTCTTTCTGTTGCTCGTCAGGCTGCTTCGCCGGGCGCGCATCGTAGTCACGCGTCGCCTGACTACGGTTGCGTCGACCAAGGCGGATCGCGTGGCGATTCTCGGATTCACGATATTTTCACGTGAACAGATCATCCTCTTTCTCCGGCGTCTGTGGGAGGTGTTCATCTGGACGCTGGTGCTGTTCGCGGCGTACGTCTGGCTCACACTCGTCCTCACCAGGTTCAGCTACAGCCGCCCGTGGGGTGAGGCGTTAGGGACGTATCTGGTCACGACGCTGTCCGGCCTCGCACTCGGTGCGATTGCCGCCATTCCAGGCCTGTTTACCGTCGTCCTGATCTTCCTTGCCGCAAGATTCCTCGCCCGGCTGATCACCGCTTTCTTCAATGCAGCCGAGGGAGGAGAAGTCGCGCTCCCCTGGTTGCACAGAGAAACGGTGCAGCCAACCCGTCAGCTGGTCATTGGCCTCGTCTGGATGTTCGCGATCATCGTTGCGTACCCGTTCCTTCCCGGCGCCGAAACCGACGTATTCAAGGGAGTCAGTGTATTCATCGGGCTGGTGCTCTCACTCGGATCGACGGGCCTGGTAAACCAGGCAATGAGCGGATTCGTCCTCATGTACGCCCGAGCTCTCAAACCGGGCGACTACGTGAGTGCGAGCGGCGTCGAAGGAACCGTGGAAACGCTGGGGATGCTGTCGACCAAGATCCGCACGGCGAGGAACGAGATAGTCACGATTCCAAACGCGCTGATGATCTCCAACACGACGAAAAACTACTCACGCCTTCACGATTCCGAGGGCGCCATTCTCTTTACCAGCATCACGATAGGTTACGATGTACCATGGCGCCAGGTACACGCGCTGTTGCTGCTCGCCGCCGCTCGAACTCGGGGGGTGCGGACCGAGCCGGCTGCGTTCGTTCGACAGACTGCGCTGAGCGATTTCTACATAGAGTATCAGCTCAACGCATACCTGGAAATGCCGGAGCTGCGTCTGCGTGTACTGTCGGACCTACATCAGCACATTGTCGACGCATTCAACGAGTACGGCGTGCAGATAATGTCGCCGCATTACGAAGCCGACCCGTCCGAACCACGCGTTGTGCCACTCGAGAGATGGCACTCTGCGCCAGCATCGGCGCCGGCGCTTGAAGGCGACTCCAGCAGTTGACGAAGAGCACCGCACCCATTGGACGGAGTCTTCCATGCATACATAGTCGTGCGAGCGATTGGTGACGCCGGCTACTTACCCTCGCCAGTGACACGCTATACAATCGGTGTCAGCCTAGCGAACGCAACCCGCGGCCTCTTCACCGGCACGTCAAACCGTGCTGCGCAGCGCCCGCCCATGGATCTCCTGTCCTTCACCGATCTGATCGTCGCGGTCGAGCAACCCCAGCGTCCGACGTCGCTGCCGCCGGTGCTGCTCCTCCCCGGACTCAATGCGGGCGCATGGGTATTCGAGAACTATCAACGTTTTCTGTTGAGGCAGGGTTATTCCACGTACGCGTTGAACTTCCGCGGTCATTATGGAAGCCGGCCAGTTCCCGACATCGGCAAGGTGCCCTTTGCCGCGTATGTCGAGGATGCGCTCGAGGTCGCCCGGGCGATCGCCAGCGAACACACCTCCGCTGCACCGCTGGGCCCGCCACCGGCAGCGGACGCCGAACCGCCTTCGACGCTACCGGTGGCGATCGGGCACTCGTTAGGAGGATTGGTCGCGCAGCGTCTGGCCGAAGAGCAAGTCGTTCGCGCGGCCGCACTCGTGTGTTCGGCACCTCCGCGTGGCATCCCGCTGATAAGCTGGGAACTGGTCCGGCGGCAGCCGCGGTACCTCCCAACCATTTTTTCAGGCCGGCCCCTGCTTCCGAGGTTCGAGGACAACGCGGTGGTAGCGCTCAACCGGATCCCCGCGGACCGGCGTGCAGCCATCCAGAGCCGCTTCGTAGCCGACAGTGGACGGGCCGCCCGCGACGTACTGTTCGGCGTGCAGGTGGACGAGCGGGAAGTCCGCTGTCCCGTGCTCGTCGTCTCAGCGTCCGAGGATCGATATGTTCCGCCGCGAATCGCCCGCCGAATCGCACGACGGTACAAGGCTCCCTTTCGCGAGTACTTCGGACATGGACACATGATGCCGATCGAGCCCGGATGGGAAACTCCGCTCCGGGAGATCGAGCACTGGATCGACCAGACGCTTGCGCTTGGCAGACACGCGACACCTGGATCCATTCGTTTGCACGAGCTGGCTCGCCACCGGGGGCACACGGTTAGGCTCACTTTCAGGGACGGACACGTAATCGTTGCAAAGGTCATCGCCGTGGACTTCGAAGAGCCAGCCGAGATCATCTACGAGGTGCATGCTGTGGTGGAAGTCGGACCGCCGCATCTCGCCGCGGTGCGCCCCGGACGCGTGGCGGCAGCCCCCCTCGAGCAGTTGCGCGACTTTTTCGTCATGGGTGACGGCGGCGAGGCGCCTCAATAGCGAGCACATCCGGAGCTCGAGCCGGACGCACCGTTCGACCGGCAGATGGGATCGAATCGCCATTCCGAGTATGGGGAACGGTGACCGGATAAGCGGCGTTTGTTCATACAACTTGCAAGCGTAAGGAGAAGACATGAGCGCTACGCACACTGCATCGACCGATAACACCGTCGCGGACAAGGGCTACGCCCACCCTGAGGCATTGGTGACCACGCAGTGGCTCGCCGATCACCTCGGCGACGCGTCGATTCGCATCATCGAGAGCGACGAAGACATTCTGCTCTACGACACGGGACACATTCCGGGCGCGCAGAAGGTCGATTGGCACGCTGACCTAAACGATCCGCTCACGCGCGATTACATCAGTCGGCAGGGCTTCGAGCAGCTGCTCAGGCGCAAGGGAATCGACGAGTCGACCACGGTCATCTTTTACGGCGACAAGAACAACTGGTGGGCAACCTACGCGTTCTGGGTTTTTCAGCTGTTCGGCTTCACCAACGCCAGGATTCTCGACGGCGGACGAATGAAGTGGGAGCAGGAAGGCCGCCCGATGACCACCGAAGTGCCGAATTTTCAACCATCGCGTTATGAGGCTCCCGAGCGCGACGATACGAAGATACGCGCCTTCCGCGACGAGGCGTTGGCGCACATGAAGGCGCGCAATCCGATGGTGGATGTCCGCTCGCCTGACGAGTTCTCGGGCAAGAAGACGCACATGGCCGAGTATCCACAGGAAGGCGTTCTGCGCGGCGGGCACATCCCCGGGGCGAAGAACGTACCCAGGGCCCGGGCGGCGAATCCGGACGGTTCGTTCAAGCCGGCGAATGAGCTCCGCGCCATCTACGAGGGTGAGTGCGGCTTCTCATCCAATCAGGACATAGTCGCCTATTGCCGCATTGGCGAGCGCTCGTCGCACACCTGGTTTGTCCTCCACTACCTCCTCGGCTACCCGAGCGTCCGGAACTACGACGGAAGCTGGACGGAGTGGGGGAACTCCGTGCGAATGCCGATCGAGCGAAGAGCGAGCGCAGCCCCGCCGCGCCGGCGGCACCTCGTCCCCCCAATAGGGTCATCGTAGCGTGGCGAGGAGAGGAGGAGTTCGAGGCGGGACGGCCGGATGGGCCGCTAGGCCGAATCGACGGACACGGTAAGGTTGCGCAGGGCCCGGTCGATTGGCTGTTGAGCGCGCTCGGTGCCTGCACTGCAATCGACATCGTGGAGATACTGGCCAAGCGCCGCACGCCGGTCGAATCGCTCGAGATCGAGGTGATCGGCCATCGGGTGGACGGAACGCCGCGGAGGCTGCGACAGGTCATGCTGCGGTACAGTATCGGCGGTGCCGGAATACAGCGCGTTCACGCCGAGCGTGCAG
>JBGTNB010000014.1:0-2121 GCA_041743285.1 Gemmatimonadaceae bacterium | reverse complement strand
CAGTACAGGCAGCCGGTGCTTGTCGAGGAGTACCTCCCAGGCTTGGAGTTCACATGTGCGGTGCTCGGCAACGGCGCTCAGGCGCGGGTTCTTCCGATCATTGCAATGCGCTTTGACGCGTTGCCGCCCGGCGCGCGTCATATCTACGGTTTCGAGGCGAAGTGGATCTGGGATGGACCTGACCACCAGCTCGACCTTTATGAATGTCCCGCACGGATCGACTCGGCGCTGGAGCGCCGCATCGTCCGGGTGACGCTGGATGCCTATCATGCGCTGGGGTGCCGCGACTGGTCGCGGATCGACGTGCGGCTGGATGCCGCCGGCACACCCAACGTCGTGGAGGCGAATCCGCTACCCGGCGTACTCCCCGATCCCAAGGACAACTCGTGTATGCCCAGAGCCGCGCGGGCTGCCGGGATGAGCTACGACGAGCTCATTCAGGCATGCTTGCGTGCGGCCGCGGATCGTCAGCGGGTTCCGCTGCCCGAGGTCGTGCCGGCTACCGGCGCGCTCTCGACCGGCTGAACCGCGCGCAGGACCCGCAGGGTAGGCCAGGCCTAACGCGGAACGTTGGCCCGCCCCGTGCGTAATACGAGTTGTCGAATTTCCTGGTTGCCAAGTCGAATAACGAAACGAATGCTCTTTGGGGCTCCGGCTCCCATTTCCCATTTCCCATTTCCCACTTTCCCGTTTCCCGTTTCCCGTTTCCCGTTCCTGACTCAAACCCGGCCTGCCATGAAGATCGCGCTGCTCTTTGATGGAGCTTCCGCGCTCGGTGCGCGCCCTGACCTGCTCATCCTCGACACAGTCGAAGCGATAGAGCAGGTGTTGGCTGCCGACGAGCACATGGTGGTGCGCGTGCCCGTGCACGAGGACGCGCGGTGGGTGGAACGCATTCGCCGCGGCAAGTTCGATCTCGCGTTCAACATGTGCGAGGGGATCGATGGAGTGGCGACCATGGAATCGCCGGTGATCGCGGTTCTGGAGCTCCTCGACTTGCCCTACACCGGGGCGTCGAGCTGGACGACCGCGCTCTGCCTGCGGAAGCACCTCACTAACTCGGTACTGGACCGGGCGGGCCTTCCTGTGCCCGGTTACGGGGTCGCGCGGCGCGGCGGCGCGATTCCCGCTATCGAGTTCCCGGCCATCTGCAAGCCGGCGGAGGAGGATGCGTCGCTAGGCGTGGAGCAGGGGTCGGTCGTTCGGAGCGGGCGCGCACTTCGCCGCCGTCTCGCCGAGATGCACGAGCGCTGGGAGGACGTGATGGTGCAGCGGTTCGTCGATGGCCGGGAGGTCAATGTCGGAATAGTAGCCGGCGAGGTGCTGCCGATCGCCGAAATCCGCTTTGACGACATGCCTCGCGGCAAATGGCACATCGTCTCGTACAGATCCAAGTGGGATACCGGCTCCGACGAGGATCGCGGAACCGTGCCGCGCTGCCCGGCCGAACTCGATGGCCCGCTGGCGAAGAGGATACGCCACGTGGCACTCGACGCATGGCGGGCGGTGGGGGGATCGGGCTACGGCCGCGTGGATCTTCGCGTAGACGGCGGCGGGCAGCCCTGGATTCTGGAGGTCAACGCCAATCCCGACATCGCGCCTGACGCCGGGCTCGCACGAATGGCCAGGGTGGCCGGAATGGACTACGCCGCGCTCATTCGAGCGGTATGCGACGAAGCACTCGCCCGTCAGCGGCCGCAACCGAACGCCCTGCGCTGGGCAATGAGCGAGCGGTTGTCGGGAATCATTGTCGATGATCGTGCGGTCGATGCACTTGCTTGACGCTCGGCCGGCGGCTGACTCCGGAGTCGTGCTCGGCGCGTTTGGCGCCGAGCGCGCGCTTCGGCTGGAAGAGATTTTGCAAGCGACCGGAGTTTTTTCGCCTGACGAGGTACGCGTTGCGCGAGAGTTGCTCGAAGAGACTGCTGTTCCCGATGTTCCTACCCCCTCCTACTCCTTCCTCGGCGCCTTCACCCCGGACGGAGAGTTGGTGGGATTTGCCTGCTACGGCCCCACGCCTGGAACCGACCGCACCTACGATCTGTACTGGATCGCGGTCGATCCGGCAAACGGGCGGGCAGGAATTGCCTCGCTGCTCATTGATGAGGTTGAACGAAGGCT
>JBGTNB010000013.1:0-4299 GCA_041743285.1 Gemmatimonadaceae bacterium | reverse complement strand
GCGCGATAGCCAATGTCAGCGCTTTTTTCTTCTCGTCCTGCACGGCGGGAGATGCCATGGGGTCGCGCCCTCGCGGGTGAAAAACTGCCGGCAATGCCCGCCGGCGAGGATTAGAATCTATTCGCGGCACCGCGCCGCCGTTCCCGAACAAAATACGAAAGTACCGCCGAAAGTCAAACGTATCCTCGAAGAAGAAAGGCGTTCTCGACGTGGCGCACGCGGATCGACTTTCCGTTCACCAGCACCCCCACCACATCGAACCGGTACGACCGGCCCGGAACGCCAAACCGGTCCATCCAGACCTGGGCGGACCGGATGAGCTCACGCTGCTTCCGCCAGTCCACGGCGAGGGTAGGATCGGCAATGGTGCTCGAATGCCGCGCCTTAACCTCCACGAAGACAACGGTGTCGCGCCCCTCAAAGATCAGGTCAATATCGCGATGCCCGTTCCGGAAGCGCCGCCCGAGAAGGCGCCACCCCTTGCGGGTGAGCCACCGCTCGGCGATCCGTTCGCCCAGTTCCCCGAGGAGTTGTGAGTCGTGGGACATGGGGGGAATTTGGGGGAAAGCGGGGGGAGGGGGGCATCCTTTGGTTGCGGGGTGGGGCGGAAGAATGCGAAGTCAGGAACTAGGAAATAGGAATTAGGGGTCGTGTGCGTCGATTGAAATGCGAACGGCGGAAATCGGGATTCCCCACCGGCGTTCATGCCATAGCGAGATCCCACTGCCATTACCACCAAATCGACGCACACCACCCCTATTTCCTAATTCCTATTTCCTAATTCCTATCACACCGATCCTCGGACCCACTCACAAATCTTCCAAACCCCTCAACACCTCCCGCGGCCTCGACCCGTCAGGCGGCCCCAGAATCCCCGCGTCGTGCAGCTGGTCGATGATTCGGGCTGCGCGGCCGTAGCCGATCTTGAGGCGGCGCTGCAGGAGCGATGTGGAGCCGCCCTGGTGCTGGATGCAGAGCTCCGCCGCCTCGCGGAACAGCTTGTCGCGCTCGCCAGGCTCCTCGTCTTCCACGACACCTTCCATGCGTGCGCGCAAGTCCAGCTCGCGCACCTTCACCAGGATGTCGTCGTCTTCCGCCTCCTCCTGCACCAATTCGCCGCGCGCTTCGGCCTCTGCCTTACGCGCCGCCCGGCGATCGTTGTACCAGTGCATGAGAGTCTCCGTCTCATCGCTCGAGATGAACGCGCCCTGCAGGCGCATCGGCTCGGACTTGGACGGCGGGATGAACAGCATGTCGCCGTTGCCGAGTAGCGCTTCGGCGCCGGCGCCGTCGATGATCGTGCGGCTGTCGACCTGTGAGGCGACGCGGAAGGCCACCCGGCTCGGGAAGTTCGCCTTGAACAGCCCCGTGATCACGTTCACGCTCGGCCGCTGCGTGGCCAGGATGAGATGGATGCCGATGGCGCGCGCCTTCTGGGCGAGCATGGCGATGGGAGTTTCCACTTCGCCTTGCACCGTCATCATCAGATCGGCCAGCTCGTCGATGACTATGACGATGTAGGGCTGTTCGCCCCCCTCATACACCTCGTTGGCGAACGCCACGTCGTCGTCGGGCGGACGCTTCATTGCCGCGCCTGTCGCCACGCGGCGGTTGAAATCCTGTACGTTCCGGCAGCCGTTGGCGGCGAGCAGCCGGTAGCGGTCTTCCATCTCGTGCACTGCCCAGCGGAGCACCGCCGCCGCATCGCGATTGTCGGTGATCACCTTGTGCCGGAGGTGCGGCAGCGCGTTGTAGACAGACAGCTCGACCATCTTCGGATCGACCATCAGGAAGCGCAGCTTCCGCGGCGAGTGCCGGTATACCAGGCTCGTTATGATCGTGTTGATGCACACCGATTTGCCCGAGCCGGTGGCGCCGGCGATCAGCAGGTGCGGCATCTTGGCGAGGTCGGCGATCACCGGCTTGCCTTCGAGGTCCTTGCCTAACGCAATTGGCAGCGCGGCGCGGGCGGACTGGTACTCGCGGGACTCGAGCAGCGCGCGGAAGGGGACTATCTCCGCGGTCGGGTTGGGCACTTCGACACCGACGGCGCCCCGTCCCGGGATCGGCGCCACTATGCGAATGCTCTGCGCGCGCATGGCCAGCGCCAGATCGTTGGAAAGATTGGCGATCTGCCGCACCTTTACCCCCGGCGCGGGCTCCACCTCGAACTGCGTCACCACGGGTCCAGTGGTGCGGCCCACTATCTCGGCGTCCACGCGAAAGGTGCGGAGAGCCTCCTTGAGCTTTTCGCCCATTGCGTCGAGCTCGCGGTGGTGCAGCTCGGGATCGGTAGCGGGCGGCAGGGTGAGCAGGTCGATCGGAGGCTTGCCCCAGTCCCCCTCCCCGCCGTGGTCGTGCGCATCGAACTCCGCGGCGATCTTGTCTTCCCGTCGCGTGGCACCACCCTCGCGCTTCTTTCGATCGCGCTTGCCGGTGAGGGCCAACTCCCGCTGCTCGGGCTCCTCCCCGAACATCGCTGTTGCGTCGATGGACGGCAGCTCCTCCGGCGCCGGCTCCAGATCGTCTTCCGTGGCGTCGTCCCGGTGGCTGCTCCCCGGGCGCTCGTCAGGCGCGCGTTCGCCGCGCGCTGGCGACGGGCCGATTACCATGCGCACCGGATTCCAGGCCAGCGTGACGATGGTGAGCGCGGAAAACGCGGCGATCATTACGACCCACGCGCCGGCCACCCCCACTGCTGCACGCAAGCCGGAGTAGACGCCCCCGCCGAGCAAACCGGTGGCCGGATGGTCTCCGCTGGCCGATCCGAGGGCGGTGGCGAGCACGATCGGAAGGAGCAGCACCATGCCGCCGACAAAGGCCCCCCACCGCCGCTCGTCACCCGGCAGATCGCGGCCGAGCAGTCTGGCGGCAACGACTCCTAACGCGACCGCGAGAAGTATTGCCGCCGGCAGGCCGAGCAGCGAGACGCTGGCGTTGCGCAGACAGGAGCCGATCGGTCCGAACAGGCCGCGGGATTGCAGGCAGTAACTATGCGCGATTACTGGCTTCTCCAGCACGATCGAAGCAAGGAGAAACAGGGCGAGCAGCGCGAGCGCCGCACCCGCCAACTCGCGGCGCAGCGTGTCACGCCCCATGCATCATCGCTCCCGGCCCGGGCCGATCTTGGTAATCTGCCGTTCCTGATAGACAGGAATGACCGGGTAAGCCTCGAGCTGAGCACATACTTCCAGATCCGGCCCGAACCCGGCTTCCTTCAGGGCACGCCCGTGCTCGGCGTCGGCGAACACGTCTTCGATGCGGTCGCCGTATCGCTTCTCGATGAGCATCGCCGCCTGCGCCGCATCGTTCAACCCCGGATGGGAGCGGCCGCGCACCAGATGCCTCACGAAGCGTCCGGCGCAGGCCGCGTCCTCCAGGGCGAATCCCTTCTCACGTCCCGCGCACAACACAACTACATCGGTTCCGGCGCGCGTCGCCGTGCGCAGCAGCGTTACGATGGGGGTGAAGTTGACGTAGCTGGCGATCACCACGTCCCGAGCACCCTGTACCGACGTTATGGCCACCGTGCCGTTCGTGGTCGTCAGGAGCACCGAGCGGCCCTCCACCGCTTCCGGGATGAACTCCAGCGGAGAATTTCCCAGATCGAAACCGGCGATCGCCTTCATTTTTCGCTCGCCTGCCAGCACGACCTCCTTGCGGTCGAACGACTTGACGCGAGTGACCGCCTCTTCGGAGCTCTCGAACGGCAGCACGTTGCGCGCGCCGTTATGAAGTGCGGCGGCGATGGTGCTGGATGCCCGCAGAACGTCGATGACGGCGACGACCTTTCCGGCGAACGCCGATGAGGGAACGCCGAGCGGCGAGAAGTAAACCTCGACTCGCATGCGTCAGTCCCGCATGAGCGCCGGGTGCCGCTCGAGAAACTTGGTGTCTACTTCGCCGCGCTGAAACTCCTTCTGCCCCATGACGCGCGACAGGAACGGAATAGTCGTCGTTATGCCCTCGACGATGAAGCTGTCGAGCGCCATCTGCATGCGCCCGATCGCTTCCTGGCGGTCGCGCCCCTGGCAGATGAGCTTCGCGATGAGCGAGTCGTAGAAAGGCGGCACCGTGTACCCCGCGTAGGCGTGTGTGTCGATTCTCACACCAGGACCACCGGGTGGATGGAATACCTCGATACGGCCTGGCGAGGGTTGAAAGTTTCGAGCGGGATCCTCGGCGTTCACCCGGCACTCGATCACGTGCCCGCGCAGCATAGGCAGCTCGAGCACGGAAAGCGGCGCGCCTGCCGCGACACGGATCTGCTCCTTTACCAGATCGATCCCGGTGAGCATC
>JBGTNB010000012.1:0-2733 GCA_041743285.1 Gemmatimonadaceae bacterium | reverse complement strand
GTCGGTTGCGCTACGATAGCATCCAGCACGCGGGCCAGGGCCTCCGGGGCCGCAGGCGGCACGAGCACTCCAGTCCGTCCATCCTCGATCACATCAGGCAGGCCTCCGGACGCGGAGGCGACAACCGGGGCCTCGCACAGCTGCGCTTCGACGGCGACCATCCCCAGCCCTTCCTCGATCGACGGCACCACGACGACCGATGCCTGACGATAGTGCTTGGCCAGCGCATGCTGAGGCTGCGGCCCCAGCCATTCGAGTCTACTCGATATGCCCAAACTTTCTGCCTGACGTCGGAGCGGCTCGGCGTCGGGCCCGTCGCCGATCAGGCGAAGCCGGACTTCCTCACGCATTCCAGCCACCGCATCCAGCAGATCTCTGGCCCCCTTTTGGGAATTGAATCGGCCGACGAACAGGAGCAGACGTCCATCTCGCTGGCCGCCTGGTGAGAACAGCTCGGTTGCGGCGGGCATCGGCGCGACCAGTGGCGCGCATGCTGGTGCCATCCGCCGCACTTCGGCCGCCAGCCAGTTCGAAACTGTGGTTGCCGCCGCGCTCCGGCGCAAAACCCATCGCAAGACGCGGCGAGCGGTGCTCGATGCCAGAGCTACTCGCACATCGGTGCCATGCTTGGTGGTGACGATGGGAACGGCGGCGCCACTCGCCGCCGCTACTCCGCTCGGAAACCACCAGTGTGCGTGAACCAGATCGCTGCCATGTGCCTTTACGGCTCGGGCCACCGCTCGTCTGGCCGCGGCGACGAACGAGATCATCGTCAGGCCTCCGTAACGGCGCGCCTCCTCGATCATCGATCCGCTGTACGCCAGTGTTTCCCAGGAGGAAGGCGCATAACGAAAGCGAGTTACGCCTATTCCCCTCAGCGATGCGGCGGCCGTGAGCCCCGGCGCAGAGGGAGCCAACGCGTGCACTGAGACGCCGTGATCGGCCAGCGCAACGGCCAGACGAAGGATAAAGGCCCCTGCCCCGTCGTCCTCGTGCCGCGGAAATGAGTGCGCGACGAACAGGACGCGCAGCGGTTCATCCGCCGGAGTCGTCAGCTGTTGTGGAGTGAAGGTCATCCAGCCGCCGGCGCAGCTCGCGCAGCTCAGCGCGCTGGACCGCGATCATTTCGCCGAGGATACCGCCGACGAACAGCACGACGCCCGTTATGAACGAGATAATAATGAGATCGAGTAGCGGCCGAAATCCAACGCCCGCTATGAACCTCACGCCCACCGCCACCAGGCCAGTGAGAAAGGCGAGGAGCATCAGGCCGGCGCCAAGAAGACCGAACAACAGTAACGGCTTCCGGCCGAAGCGAAGCTCGAACCACACCGAAAGCATATCCAGCACGCCCACGGGGATGCGCCCGATGCCGAACTTGGACCGACCGGCATGCCTCGGGTACAGCGGAACCGGGATCTCGGTAACTGTGAATCCTTCGGCGACGGCTATGGCGATCATGTAGCGGTGCCAGTCCGGCCTGACGGGAAGCGCATCCATGATCGCCCGGCTATAGGCCTTGACCGAATTGAGGTCTCTCACCGGAAGATCGAACAGCGCGCGGCTCATTCTGTTGTAAACGGAAGAGACGAACTGCTTCTCGTACTTCCCCTGTTTGAAGCCGGTGACCATGTCGGCCTCGCCGGCGAGGATCGGAGCGGTTAGGCGCGGAATGTCCTCGGGCTTGAATTGCAGATCGGCCGGATAGAACACCAGGATGTCGCCGCGCGCGTGCAGATACCCGGTACGGAGCGCGTCGGCGATTCCGCGTTGCACGCGGTGGCGCACCGGACGAAGCCACGCATGCTCCGCGGACAGCCGTTCGAGGATGGACGCGGTCTCGTCACGTGATCCATCATCAATGACGATGACCTCGTAGCGCGCTTCCTGGCCTGATAGCGCGGCGGCCGCCTGCTCGACGAAAGCCGGCAGGCTCTCCGCTTCGTCCTTCGCCGGCACGAGTACGCTTACGTCTACACGTGCCGCCGGAAGGACTGCCCGACCTTCCGCCTGGCGTACCTGCCTTGTCGGCGACGATGTAAGTGCGCTCGTGCCGGAGGCTACCAACGTCATACTCTCTTACGCATCCGCGCCGAAAGAACGCCGAGCTGGTCACGATACTTGGCGACCGTTCGGCGGGCGATTTGTACCCCGCTCTGCTTGAGGATATTGACGATCGCCTGATCGGTCAGCGGGCTCTTGGGATCCTCGTCGGCGACGAGCTTCTCGATCTGCGCCTTGATTCCACGCGCGGAGACATCGTCGCCGCCGGTAGTGCTCAGGCCTGACGAGAAAAAGAACTTGAGCGGAAGCACACCTCGCGGCGTCTGCACGTACTTCTCGTTGGTAACACGGCTGACCGTCGATTCGTGCATGTTGATCACCTCGGCCACCTCACGCAACGTGAGCGGCTTCAGGAACTGCACACCGCGCTCGAAGAACTCGCGCTGCCGGTCGACGATGAAGTTCATCACCTTGAGCATCGTCTGCCGGCGCTGTTCGATCGCCTGGATCATCCAGTTCGCCGAGTTGAGCTTGCTCGAAATGAATTCCTTGTTCTCGCCATCAAACTTCTTCTTGTCGCGCGCAATCTCCTGGTAGGCACGGCTGAGCTTGAGGCGCGGCAGATTGGCGTCGTTGAGAAAAACGTGGTAGACGGCGTCGATCTTGTCGACAACAAGGTCGGGAATGATGTAGTTGTCACCGGCGCTGCTGTACATCAACCCCGGCTTG
>JBGTNB010000011.1:0-19133 GCA_041743285.1 Gemmatimonadaceae bacterium | reverse complement strand
AGGATCGCGATGGCGGCAGGCGGCGCCCAACGCCAGGCGCCCGCTCCGCACCAAGCCGGCTTCATGGCAGCGCGAACGCCACGAGATGGTCCCCGAGCGCGCTTCCCATCATCGCGTGGCCGCCTGCCGCGACAACGATGTACTGGCGCCCGCCAGGGGTTGCCCGATAGGTCATTGGTGTCGCCTGGGCCGACGCGGGGAGCGCGGCGCTCCACAGCTGCTCGCCCGTCAGCACATCGAACGCTCGCAGCCGCCTATCCATGCTGGCGCCAATGAATACCAGTCCCGCCGATGTCACCAGCGGACCGCCGAGCGACACCGATCCCCACTCCGTTGCGTCGGCGAGAGTCGTCAGATCGCGCATCGAGCCCAGCGGAACCTCCCAGCGCACCGAGCCGGTTGCCATGTCTACCGCAACGAGCGTCCCCCACGGGGGGGCATTGCACGGAAGCCGGAGCGGGGAAAGCAGCAACTCGCGCCTTACGCCGTACGGTGCTCCCTCCTGCGGGCTGTCGGTGCGGAGCTGAATCGTGCTGCCCGAACCTTGGCCCCGGCCCGCATTCGGCACAAGAGTAATGATCCCTGCTAGGCGGTTGGTGTTCGTCACGACCAGTCCCCGGCGAGAGTCGACGGCCAATCCACCCCACGCCATGCCGCCAATGAAGCCGGGAAATGCAACCGTCCCACGCAGGCTCGGCGGAGTGAAGATGCCCTCCGATCGAAGTCCGGCGATGCGGTCACGGCACCAGAGGCGGTCCAGCGCGGTGATGCCCCACGCATCGTCAGGCGTCAGGCTCGTGGGAACCAGCGGCGGAGGAAGGACGGGAACTGGCTGGGTGGCCGATGCTCCCTCACCCGGTACGTCGCTGGCCGGTACTCGAACCTCCTCGACCGGGAACAGCGGCCGGCCGGTATTGCGATCAAGGAAGAAGAGCGAGCCTGTCTTCGCCGCTGCAATCACCACGGGGGTCACTTGCCCATCGCGGCGAACGTCGGCGAGCGCCGGCTGGGACGCGATGTCGTAATCCCACAGATCGTGGTGCACCAGCTGATAGGCCCATACGAGCGCCCCGGTCGTCGCCTCGAGCGCCACCACCGAGTTCGCATGCCGGTTAGGTCCCGGCCTCAGCCCCCCCGAGTGATCCGGACTCGGGCTGCCAGTGGGGATGATGACAAGATTGCGCGCCGTATCCACGGAAAAGCTGGACCAGGCGTTCGCTGCGCCCGACCGCACCGCGCTCTCGGATCCCGATGTGTCGGCCAGATCGACGAGAGGCTCCCAGCTCCACCGCAGCCGCCCGTTACGCGCATCAAAGGCCCGCACGACGCCGCTCGGCGACTCCACGCGACTATTGTCGATGATCGACGATCCGACGATGACGAGATCTTGCACGACCGTCGGTGGAGAGGTCTGGCGGTAGTCGTTTCGGTCCGGGCGGATGTTGCGTACACCATGCCGGAGATTCACCTCGCCACCGGTTCCGAACCCCCGGCAGCGGCGGCCGGTACGGGCGTCGAGCGCGATCAGCCGGGCATCGAGCGTTGCGACGAGGATCCGCCGCGCGCACCATGACTCGATAGGTGCCGCCGGGTCGACCCAGGTCGCTACCCCGCGTGAGGTCATGAATCGCTGAGCATTGATCGAACGATCGATCCCGGGATCGAAGGTCCAACGCTCGGCGCCGGTCTCGGCATCCAGGGCAATGACGCGCCCAAACGGCGTCGGAAAGTAGAGCGTGCGGTCGACCATCAGGGGCGTCGCCTGAAAGCCCGTGCCGGAGATCGAGTCTTGCCCATTCGATACGTCGCCGGTGCGGTACACCCAGCGTACCTGCAAGGTGTGAACGTTGGCTGGCGTCACGTCGCCTAACGGCGAACCGTGCGAACCATCCAGCGATCCGGCTACCGGCCACTCCTCCGCGGAAGTTTGGGCCCACCTTTTCGCGCCGGCAGCGACGATGTCGGACGGCGCGCCGCCGTTTAGCAGCTGTCGCGTATTCCCGACCGGCAACCCCCGATCACCAGCCCTCACCCCGCGACCATTCAGGGGCAGCGCGACGATCGCATCGGCCAGCGGCATACAGATGATGGCCAGCGGAATCATCGACGAAAGCAGTCGTCGCACCCGGCGTGGCTGTGTTGGCGGTGTGGAAGAGCGCATTGGGGCTCCGGAAATGACGGCATGAACTGCTGACCGATCATTGTGCAGGCCCACCGGGGTTTGCGCTCTAAGTCGTAATGCGTAGCAATGCCGCCTGTCCGACGTAGACGTGCCTGACGTAGGAGACTACGTACGGAATGACGCGTACGCCGCCTGCCGGTACTACGCCATTCCGCCTCGTGACGTACGCCAAACGACGGAGATCATCCCCGACCGTAGACAGATACTCTCCAGGCAGCTTCTGAACCTCGGCCCAGGAGAGTCTCCCATGCTTCGGCAATCGCTGATCACACGCACGATTCTGCTCGTTGCGCCGCTGGTCGTGCTGACACAGCCGATCTTCCCGGTGGAGAAACTCACGATACGCGCCCAAGGCAGCGCGCCGTCGCGGGAACTGCGCGGCACAATCGGTACATCGGTATCCACCCCACTCGGCTCGCTGCCGGTGAGCGGCCACGCGGTGGTGACGCACTCATGTGACGGGACGTTCGCAGGGGTGGTGCGCTATTCCTTTCTCATTAGGCTTGGCGCCCGCCTGAAGAAAATTGCCCTGATTTCGGCAATTGATGGGCGCGTCACCTTCCCGGCGCCTGCCGACTGCACTCTCTCCGACGGCCCGCTCTCGGGACAGTTCCAGATCAGCGACAGCACCGTCACCGGGTCGATTCGCGCTTCCGCCGACTCGCTTCCCGTTCACGGAGTCGTGCGCGCCGTCGGCGACACCGCCTATCAGGTGATACTGACGGCCTTGGTCGAAAACCGCGCCGACACCGTCTTCGTGAACATGTACGCTCGACGCTGAGTCGAATGCAACGCCGTTCCCGATCCGCTGCCACGCACGCGAAGCAACACATTCTCACGACGAGGGCAACATGACGACGAAACTCCAGAAATACACCCCGCTGCCCCTACGCGTTCTGCTGGGCATCGGCTGTGTACACCACGGTTGGCATAACGTCGTGATGGCCGATGAGCGCCTTGCGTTCACCTGGATGCTGAGCCAGATAGGCATCACCCAACCCACAATGACGCTCTGGATCATCAGCCTGACATCCGTGCTCGGCGGAGTAGCCCTGCTCACCGGCGCCTGGGTCCGTACGGTCACGGTGCCGCTGGCGATCAACGTGGCTGCCGTTCTATTCCTCATTCACGTGCCAAGCGGATTCGATTTCGTGAAACTCACCGCGGTCACCCCGCAGGGACCACAGTTTGGAATGCCCGGTTACGAGGTCAGCCTGCTTTACATGGCCGGATTCCTATCGCTTCACCTATCAGGAGCGGGCGCATACTCGGTGGACGCCGTCCGTGAGGGCCGGAGGCGCAATCGCCGCTCGATCGCAGGCGGGCGCACGCCGACGTTCCCGCCGGCTGGTTATTCATCGCCCGCATCAGAACTGCGTCGTGCCGCGGAGCCGCTGCTTGCACCCTGCTCCGGGAACGCATACGCTTGTGATGTCGCGCCCCCATGCGGTGCGGCCAACGCACTGACTCTCCGTCACCAGTCCCACCCGAGGGCCGAGTCGTGACCGCTCCACTTCCACACCTGCCGCTCGTCGGCCGTTCACGCGAGCTGGAGCAGTTGCGCAGTGTCCTGGAGCTCACGGCCGCACGTCGCGAACCGGCCTCCATCCTTCTGCATGGCGAGTCCGGCGTCGGCAAGACTCGGCTCCTCCAGAGTCTAACCGAGTGGGCCAACCGATCCGGCTGGAGCACATCGATCGGGACCGCCTATCCAGTCGAGGTAGGCGTGCCGTACGCGGCACTCACTGATGCGCTCGATCCCATGATACGTGATCTCGATCCGGCGTCGCTTTCCGCCATGGTACGCGGCGCGACTTCCGAGCTGGCACTCGTGCTGCCTCGACTTGCCGAAGATCGGCCGGCAAGAACAGCCGAACCGCCAGAGGAATTGCGCCCTCGCCTGCTCTGGTCGGTGACCGGCCTCCTTCAGCGTATTGCTTCACGCCGTCCGCTGTTGTTCGGGATCGACAACCTTCAGTGGACCGATTTCGCGACGCTCGAGCTGCTGCACTTTGCCGCCCGACAGGCACATGGTGTTCCACTCGTGATGATCGGCACCCTGTCCGACCTCACGCCGGCCGAAAATGAGCGCTTGTCCGCCTTTGCTCGATCGATGCGCTCGCAGCCGCATACCACCATCATGGCGGTCGCGCCCCTCGACGCCGATCAGCTGGGCGAGTTGGTTGCGCAGACTTTCGGCGCACCGAGAGCCGTCATTCACGGCTTTGCATCGCTGCTTTTCCGGTGGACGCGTGGCAACATCTTCTTCGCCGAGGAGACCCTCAAGTCGCTCATCGCGGAACGAAGACTCGTCATGCGCGATGGACACTGGGAAGGGTTCGATGATGAGAACCTGGTGCTGCCGGCGTCCGTTCGTGAGGCGCTGGTGGTCCGCCTTGGCCGCACGAGCCCCTCGGCGCGGCAGGTCGCCGACCTCCTGGCGGTTCTGGGCGCGCGCATCGAACATCGCGTCCTTGCCGACATCTCCGGGCTTGCGCCCGAGGTCCTGTTCGAGGCGCTGGCTGAACTTCGCCGGCAGCGATTGGTGCAGGAGACGGATGTTGAAGGCGATATTGCCTATGAGCTGGCCCATCCGATGATCCGCGAGACGCTGGCCAGCGAGTTGGGCCGGGCGCGTGCGCGGGCTCTACATGGGAGCGTTGCCGCGTCGCTCGAGCGAGTATACGGCGACGAGGGCGAACGTCATGCCCACGAGCTGGCATATCACTACCTGCGTGCCGAACGGCGCGAGGAACCGCTTCTGAGGGAAAAAGCGGTTCGATACCTGACGATTGCCGGCAACCGTGCACTCGACACCTCGGCCAGCCGGGAAGCCGCATCTTTTCTCGCGGCGGCCCTGGAGCGCATGGCTGACGAGCCGCTGGAGGCGCGCATTCCAGTCATGGAAGCGCTTGCCCGCGCTCGACAGCGGCTCGGCGAATATGGTGAAGCACGGGAGCTGTGGGTCCAGGCGGTCGAGTGGTCAGAGCAGCACGACCGCAAGCGGCTGCCGGAGCTTCACCGCCGCCTGGCGTTGACAGCGCAGTGGAGCGGCCAGCTGGGTGAGGCTCTGCAGCATTATGACGACGCGCTTGCCGCGTCGGACGATCCGGGGATGCGGGCCCGCATACTCCTTGCTCGCGGCATGTGCCGGCAGGTTACCGGCGACGCATCGGCCGCGCGCGCCGACGTCGAGACCGCCCGGGGGCTGGCAGCTCAGGTCGAGGACCGTTCGCTCCTGGCACGCCTTCATCGAACGCACTTGCTGCTCGCCATGTGGACCGGATCGCCCGAGGAAGCTCGCCATCACGGCGACATTGCGCTGGCGCTCTCCCGTGAAACGGAGCAGAAGTCCGTGGAGTGCACCGTTCATTGGGCGTTAGGGATGCTTGGAGGGCTTTCCGGCGACGAGGCAGCGACCCGTCACCATACCTCCGAGGCCGAGCGGCTCGCCGAACAGACGAATTCGCCAGTGCTCAAGCTGTGGGTGGACGAGATCGCGATCGAGCTGGCGTCGGCGACGGGGGACTGGGAAGCGGCGCTCATGTTAGGTGACCGTGGTATTTCTCTGGCGCGGGTGCTGGGCCAACGAGCCCTTCTCCCCCGGCTACTGGTCTGGACGGCCATTGTGCGGATTGCGCGCGGTGAGCATGAGCTCGGCGCACGGCTAATCGATGAAGCCTGGGAGGTTAGCGGCGCAGCCACGGCGCTCGATGACTCGCCGCGGCTAGACGTTCACAGCGTGGTTCCGGCGCACACCGGCCGAGCCTTTCAACACCTCGTTGCCGGCAAGTACGAGGACGCGATCCGCGTGGCAGAGGCAGGATTGGCCATCGCCGATCGCTGTGGTTACCCCGTCTGGACCGTCCACAGGCTCGTTCCGGTGCTGTGCGAGGCGTGTCTCAGAGCGAGGGATCTGGACCGGGCCTTACGATATGGTGAACACCTGGCACGCGAGTCGGAGCGTTTGGGTCATCCGCTCGGGCGAGCATGGGCGATGGGTGCGGCGGCGCTGCTGCCCATGGTGCAGGGAGACCGCGCACGGGCGATCGGGATGCTGCGTGAGGCAGTAACGGCTCTGGAGAGCGTGCCGTTCGTGTACGACGCGGCGCGCATGCGCAAGGAGCTCGCCAGTCAGCTTGCCGCGTCCGGCGACCGAGATGAAGCGATCCGCGAGCTGCGCATCGCGCACGACGTACTTCTGCGCCTGGGCGCGGCGCCGGAAGTGGACCGTACTCGTGAGGATCTTCGCCGGCTCGGCGCGCGTCCGCCGGCCAAGTCGACGGTAGCGGGAACGGATCGCCTGACGGGACGCGAGATCGAGATCATCAGGCTGATCGGGGCGAGGAGGTCGAACAAGGAGATCGGCATCGCGCTCGGAATCTCGCCGCGGACGGTGAGCACGCACCTGTCGAACATTTTCACCAAGCTCGAGGTCGCAACACGGGGGGAGCTCGCCGACTTTGCGAGACAGAATAATATTGATTGAAAACGCCCGAGCCGTCCCGTTTCGCGAACTCATCGTCGTGCACGTCTACCACGGGACGGCCGATCCTAACGCGCATGTTTGAAACGATGCTGCAGAAACTGCGGATGCCCCTGTGGATCTTATATCGGCACCGCAGAGTAGCGGCCTGTGATTGCTTTTCCGCTCGCCTTTTCGGTCATCGCGTGATGAGCTTTTGCCTTTTAGGTAGTTAGACACGAAGACGACGCGGGAAGAGCAGTCGACATGTTAAATGGTTTCTTCGTAATCTGCGTACTCTGCGGTTGTCAGTTTCAGTAGCTGTAACCGTATACCGGCGGGAATCGAAAAGAACCAACGCAACCACAGATTACGCCGATTACGCAGAAAAAATGTGCGTCTTCGCGTTGTGAGAGTGCGCGATTCCGAAGGTACCAGACGTGTGGCGCACGCGGAGAGCAATCCGCAGTCGTTCCCTGCCCAAGCGGGAATCAGGGGAGCCACTCGCAGCGGCTTCAGGCCCGTCATTCCTCAAACGCAGTCGGCAGGGGGGATTTGTCAGGAAGGAGCGATTTCAGCATCGCGCATCTGATAGCGGCAGAGCAGAAGTTCCGACAACGCAGGCGAGCGCCGATAACTCGGCGCTCGCCCGAGTGCATCAGCACGAAACGTTGATTTCGTACTGATCCTTCCTGTCAGTACCCACCCGCAACAGCTCGCGCAGCGTGCCGCGATCAGGGCCTGGTGGCGGAAGCTCGAGCTGCTCTTTCAGGTTGACCCCACTCTGCGTCAGCGCAGTCCGAGTGCCTGAGTGGAGCTCGACTACCCGTGCGCCGTACGACGGGCCGCTTGGCATTCCGGTCGCGCCGTCGATCGGCGTAATAGTCAGGGAACCGGTTGCTTTGAAGTTTGCAGTATACTCGCCCGATGCCGTCATTCGAACCGTCTGCCTCAACACGACGGGCCCGTCAATTCGGATCAAACTCGTCGGTGTGAGCGCGCAGAACGGCTTTGGAACGACCTGTCCGAAAGTGATCACCAGCTCCTCGACATCCTCGCTGGCGGTTACCTCGACGGCGCCGGCGAGCGCCAGAACCGTTGCCCTTCCGTCGCTGGCGATTGGTACCGCGGCGGTCTGGTTGCCTAGCGGGCCTCCAATCGCCGCCCGAAGCGGTACCGGTACGCCGTTGTAGATGAGCGCCGGAATGTTGCCGAACGACGGCGCATCGTTAATGACTGCCGTCGACGTGGGCGCGGCGCCGAGCAAACCGCTGCGAATGAAGTCTACGATCAGGAATTGTTCGGCAAGTTCCCAACTCAAAATCTGATGAGTAGCCGTGCCGGGTACCAGCAGTTCGAAGTGCGCATTGCCAATCGTAATCTCCCCATGCCGGAAGAGCCGTATGTGAAAGCGAAGCGGACCGAACGCGCCACACTCCAGCTGCATGGCGCTTCCCGTCCATCCGTCCGGCGATCCGTAAGAAGTCTGCACCAACCCCATCGCGTCGCTCCACGTGCAATCGAACGGGAAGGCAGCCGGAAATCCGAACGCGGTCCGATTCCCATCGAGGCCGAAGAGTGCAGCGCGAATTTGGGTAGGATCGGCGTTGCCGGTGAAGACCATGTTAATCGGGTCCTGCCCGACGCCGGAGAAGTTGGTGCCGGTATACGGCCAAATCGAGGTCGTTGAGCCACCGAATGTGAGGTCAACCAACCCTGGCGGCGCGGGCATTTCGGAGGAAGCGGCGAGTTTCAACTCGGCGTCCGGGGCACCTACCGGTGCGGCCGCGTCGCAGGCGGCGACTCCACAAAAGCTGAGCGCAAGAAGCGCTCGACGTCCTGAGGCATTCTTCATCATCGTGCTCCTTAGAGAGGGATTAATTCCTAACAGCAGGAATTCTCTCGCGGAGCGCGAAGATCGGTATACGATGCGTAGCGTAGTCGAGCGGCGGGAATTACGTAGAGGAAGGGCATCGCGCCTTCCAGCTACACGGGGGGGTAGAGTTGGTGGCCGCCTTTGAGCCAGGAATTGCGAAGTGCGAATTGCGAAGGGCGAAAGTGATGCCGGTTCAGCGCGCGGACGCTCTATCGCGCCGTGCCGTTTCGCAATCGCAATTCTCATTTGACCGATCTCCGCACATAGTACAACCTCTCTTTCACCCTATCGCCGCTGTACCTTCGACCCTCACGATCGGAGTCGGCTCTGTATCGCCTGTAGCCCTTGGTAAAGAGGCGGACACGCCCGTCGACCGAGTGCTCGGCGAGTATTTTCCGGAGCGTTGTAGCCGGCAAGAGCCCCTCGGAGTTGTAGCTCACCAGCACGTGCCGGGCTCCACTGGCCTGGAGGAGCGTGCGCAGCGCGGTGCCGACCTTGCGAGGCGAGCACCAGTCGCTCCGCTGCGAATCGTCGCGCAGCAATCCCGTCTTTCCGTGAAGGACCGGAACGCTCTCGAACCAGCCGCGAGCTATTACCTCCGGCACATGGTAGTAGCCCGAGTACTGGCGGGAATTGTAAGGCGGATCGATATAGAGCAGGTCCACCGGGCCCAGCGCTGCCGCCGCGGCCACTGCGTCGAGCTGATTGGCGCTAGACCCATAACGCCCCGAGATCGGAAGTTGCGGCGCAAGCTGCAACGGCTTAACGGCATTCGACTGCCATTCCTTTATGTAGGATGTATACACGCCGGCAGTGTTGGCTACCCGGTCGGCACCCTCGAGCAGAGCAGCGAGGAGCAGAGCGTGGGCGTCGTCACCGATCAGCCCGGCGGCTAGCCATTCATGCAGGAGCCGCCGAACGACGTCGATGCGGGCCGCGTTCTCATCGGTGAAGAACATGCGGCCGCCGGCCGGCGCGAAGTGCGTGCTGACGAACCCCCGCTCAGGTTCTACCCATCGCGACAGATACTCGGCCACAGCGTACAGCAACCCGTCTCCGTGCAGAGCGGAGCGCGCACGCAGTGCCGGCGATCGCAAGGCACGCCTAACGTCCGGATCGCCACCTCGCAGAGCAGCGAACGAGGGTGCGCGCTGGGCAACCACATAGGCCCGCTGCATGACGAACGAGTACGTCATCAGGTCGCTCGAGGCCACCGCCCAACCATCGGACTTGAGCGCGCGTCCGACGGAAGCGGTGCCGGCAAACGCGTCGTGCGCCGAGCCCGGCTCGAGCTCGAGCCGGCGAATTGCCGACCGGATGAACGGCAGCAGCCGCGTCTTGTTGCCGATATATCGCATTAGCGCGGCTCGCCCACACGCCTCACGCGAAAGCGGCCCACCCGAACCGACGGATGACATCACCGTGCTCATCGAGAGCCGGCGGCGGCAGGCGAACGTCACCCGGAACCGACGGCGGAATACCGGTGCGGGCCGAACCACCACCTAACGCGGCGATCGCCTCGCGCACCGAACATACCAGGCCGCTGGGCACGCCCTGTTTCTCGAGCCGCTCGCGCCACTCACTGGCCGGCCGCTTGACCAGCCGCTCACCCAAGGCCGACACGACCTCGGCGCGATGTGTCACTCGCCCGGCGTTCGTGCGAAGATGAGGCGCCTCGCCCAGCTGTGGCAGTTCGAGGGCTCGCGCACACCCTTGCCACTGCGCATCGCTTCCGACGGCGATGATCATCGGCCGGTCGGCGGCGGCAAACAACTGATAGGGCACCAGGTTCGGATGCGAATTTCCCCAACGACGAGCCTCCGATCCGGTGACCATCACATTCTGCGCAACGTTGACTAGCGCGGCAACCGAGCTGTGCATCAACGAAATCACTATACGCCGCCCTGCGCCCGTTCGTCCACGAGCGACCAGCGCCGCCAGTACGGAAATGGCCGCATCCTTCCCTGCTATCACGTCTGCCAGCGCCACCCCTGCCTTCATCGGCTCGCCATCCGTCTCTCCGGTGATCGCCATCCACCCAGCTTCTGCCTGAACGACCACATCGTATCCAGCACGCGCGCTGTCCGCACCAAATCCGGTGATCGTGCACCAGATCAGCTGTGGATGCTCCCGCATCAGCGCATGCGGATCCAGCCCGAGCCGGCCGAGGACTCCCGGCCTGAAGTTGTCGACCACTACATCGGCCGAGCCGGCCAGTTCTCGAACGAGGTCTACCCCGTCGGGATCTGCCAGATTGACGGCGATGCTGCGCTTGTTCCGGTTTACGCTTAGAAAGTATGCGCTGGCATGTTCGTCATCGAAGGGCGGCCCCCAGCCCCGGGTCTCATCACCCGTTTCGGGACGTTCTACTTTCAGAACGTCCGCGCCGAGGTCGCCGAGCATCATAGTGCACAACGGTCCGGCAAGTACTCGACTTAAGTCGAGAACGCGGATTCCTGTTAGCATGGCGTGTTAATGTCGCTAAAATGGCTTTATTATGCTACATCAAATGAGCTATGCAGGCTGACAGACATCGCCCTCGCGAGCCTTCGCACCGCGCCTCCGCCTTGCGTAACCTATCGAAAAAATAGATACTTAGCGCCACGCGCCTGGGCTGCGGGCCGAAGCTAGCTCGGCTCCGGGTGGTCATCAATTGCAGAGCTCGGTCACTCCGCGACACGAGGAGCATTCTCGCCCATGGTTGAGAAGAGTCAGGATCCTGCTGCCGAAGGAGAGAATGCGGCTTCCGCCGCCTCCGCTCCGCCAACTCCGCCGGCACGACGGCCGGGACATCGCGGCATGGACCCTCGCGAGACTCTGGCCGAGCTGACTGCCAAGGCGCACGAGATCAGCCTGCACGCCGGAACTAAGGTCGGCGCCGCCATGAAGGACGTTATTGGAGCTGCCGCCGGGCTCACGGGGTTTGCGGTCGAGAGCGCGCGAGACCTGATACAATACATGGTCCGCCGTGGCCAGATGACGCAGACAGAAGGCGACAAGCTGCTTCGCGAAGTCGAGGCGGCGCATCCCACGAAGAGAGTTGCCACCCGCTCTCTCGAAGATTCCGCCAGAGCGGGCTCGCAGCGCGCTCCGTCGGCATCCAACCCCAAGCCACCAGCGGCAAAGCCCGCGCAGAAGCCGGCCGAAAAACCCGAAGGGGCGCCGCCTAAGGCGGCCAGAGCTGACGTGGCGCCGGCGAAGGCGGCCAAGGCGGAAGTGCCGCCGGCCAAGGCAGCCAAAGCTGAAGCGGCGCCGGCCAAGGCTGCCAAGGCTGAAGCGGCGCCGGCGAGGGCTGCAAAGGCTGAAGCAGGGGCGGCCAAGGCGGCATCCAAGCCCGAGACCGCTGCTACAAAGGAGGATCGCACCTCCAAATCCTCCAAAAAGGCACCGGCCAAGAAGGTTCCAGCCGCTCCCGCGGCCAAGAAGAGTGCGACTGCGCCGGCAGAGAAATCCGCGGCGAAAAAGGTGACGAAAGCAGCCGCGAAAAGGAGTCCGGCCAAGGGATCGGCATCACGCGCCGCCGCTCCGACGCGACCCAAGGCGGCCGCCAAATCTGCACCGGTCAAGAGAAAGAAGTAGATAGGGGCTAGGGGCTAGGGGCTAGGGACTAGGAACTAGGGGCTAGGGGTTGTTGTCCGAACCGAGCGAGGTCCGATACTCGTTTCCTCTCGCGACCCCTCACCCCCGACCCCCGACCCTGCCCCCTAACCACTAGCCCCTAACCCCTGGCTCCTGTTACCTCCGCATTCGCCCCGCGCGGCGTACCGCCGAACCGCGCTCCGCCAGCAGCCACTCCAGAAACTGTTGCACCTCCGGCGGATCGGCGACCGAGAATTCGGCCGTGGTGCCTGTGGCTTCGTCAGGCGCAACCCGGATCGTGACCGCCGCGCGCTGGCGGAGCCGCAGCGCTCGAAACGCATCTTCATCCGTGCGGTCGTCGCCGATGAAAATCAACGAGGCACCCTCAGCCAGCCCGTGCAGACGTGTGGCGAGGGTGAGCACCGCGGTGCCCTTGTCGACATGGGCGGGGGGCCGCAGCTCGAGCACCATTTTCCCTTCGGTCACCCGCAGTGAGCACGCCTGCGCGGTTTCTTCAACCAGCGTGCGCACCCGTGGCACGACGGCCGGATCGGCCAGTCGATAGTGGATCGTCAGGGTCCAGTGCTTGTCCTCGAAAATTACCCCGGGCACCGGTGCCAATAAGGGTGCGAGGCGACGACCCGCCTGCGCGATCAGTGCGCGGTAGGGCTCGACCTGCGGATCGACCAGGGATTCGCCTTCCGGGCTGACGATCTCGTAGCCATGGTTCCCGATCACCCAGGTGTTGGACACGCGCACCATCCTGCGCGCGTCGCTGGCGGCGCGTCCGGAGACAAGGGCGACGACCACTCGCGGACGTGCGGCGAGAGCCGCCACGAGCTGGCTGGTAACAGCCGGCACTTCCGCCTCCTCGGGACGAGGGGCAATCGGGGCCAGCGTGCCATCCACATCCAGCATGACGAGCAACGGGGCGCCAGCGAGCCGGTCACGAATGGCTTCGCTGATCGGGAACAGCGCGACGGTCATGACGCGGCGCGTGCCTCCCCACGCGCTTCGGCGATGTCCCGTGCACGGGACAGCAACGCGCCTAGCCAATCGAAAATGGATCTGGTGCGAAGCTGGGTTCGCATCCGATGCATGCGAACGCGCCGCTCGGCTTCGCTCATCTCGACCGCCCGCCGGATTCCGTCGACGAATCCATCGATGTTGAACGGATTGATGAGAATCGCGCCGTCGATCTCCTCGGCGGCGCCGGCGAAGCGGCTCAACACGAGTACTCCGCGCTCTTCTACCTGACAGGCGATGAACTCCTTGGCGACCAGATTCATTCCGTCCTGCAGGGAGCTGACCAGGCAGAGATCGGCAGCTCGATAGGCCCCGGCCAGCACCTCGGAGCTCACGTTTTCGTGGACGAGGACGATCGGCGTCCAGTTCTCCGTGCCGTAACGCTCGTTGATGCGCTGCACCCCAGCCAGCATTTCGACTTCGAGTTGTTGATAGGCTTCGATGTCCGTCCGGGAGGGTGTTGCGACGAGCAGAAACGTGAATCTCTCGCGCATCGCCGGATGGAGCTTCCACAGCCGGTCGAGTGCCCTCAGCCGCTCGGGAATGCCCTTGGTGTAGTCCACGCGATCCACGCCGAGACCGAGCTGGCAGCCTCCTACCGCGTGCCGCGCGCGCAGCCGCTCGACCCGCGCCACACTCTCCGGTGATTGCGCCATCCGCTCGTACTTGCTCACGTCGATGCTGATCGGATAGATGCCGACTTCGATCCTGCGACCCTCGTAATGTACCGTTAGGCTATCCGCATCGATCTCCGCTTCGGGCACGAACTCGGCAACGCAACCCACGAAATTCAGCGCCGAGCGCTCGGTCTGGAATCCTATCAGATCATTGCCTAGCAACCCGCGAAGCAGCGCTTCGTCGACCCCCACCGGCAGCAGGCGGAGAATGTCCGACGGTGGAAAGGGAATGTGCCAGAACTGGTGAATGACCGCCGCCTCGCTGGAGGCGCGGATCATCTCAGCGGCCAATCCAAAGTGGTAGTCCTGGATCCAGACGATCGCCGGCTGCTCGGCGCGTTCTACCTCGGCTGCCACGGCAGCCGCGAACTTCTCGTTGACCGACCGGTAGTAGTCCCACTGCTCATCGCGAAACTCGAAATGCTGCACCAGCATGTGACAGAGCGGCCATAGCGCGCCGTTCGCGAAGCCGAGGTAATAGTGCTCGACGTCTTTCGGATCGAGAAACACACGATGCAACCTGTACAACGGATCGTCAGGCGGAACCATTAGACGGCCGTCCTCGTCCGCCGTTTCGCGATCTGCCGATCCCGACCCCCAGGCCACCCAAGTGCCGTTCGTGGCTCGCATTGTGGGATCGAGCGCTGAGACCAGTCCGCCGGGTGGCCGTCGCACTTCGATGCCGTCTTCACCACGCCGGTGCTCGTATGGCTCCCGATTGGACAGCAAAATGAGAGTTCTGCCGCGCAGGTATTCCGCGAAATCGGTCATTATCCTCTCGTGATCTTCTCTTGCAATCTCGGCCTCGGCAAATCGTACTGGCGACCCCTGCCTCCAAGGATAGCTTTCCTTCCCGCCGCTTCGGACACTTCCACCTGCCCTCACAATATGCACTGGATGACCGGCCCCGCGCTCTTTTCCACCCTCGTGATCTGACCAGTGCGGCGAGTAATCGCGCGGGCACCAGCGCGCATCGATTTTGGCGGTGGCTGGACCGACGTACCTCCCTACGACGAGGAGCAAGGCGGCTGCGTGTGCAATCTTGCCATTTCACGGCACGCCACGGCGACGCTCAGCGAGTGCGGCGCTGGAGTGGAGATCGACGAAGACGGTGTCACTTACAGCGCGGAGTCGGCTGAAAAGATCGTTCGTACGGCCGCTGGCTCGCTTGCCGCCGCCGCGCTTAAGCGGGCCGATATGCGCGACGTGCGCATCGCGACGCGCAGCTATTTTCCCTCGGGTGCAGGCTTGGGCGGTTCCTCGGCGGCAGGCGTGGCGCTCATGGGGGCCTTCGCCGCCTGGCGCGGCGAGTCACCTGCGCGCGAGGACATCGCCGAGCGCAGCCGCGCGGTGGAAGTCGAAGAGTTGGGCATCGCCGGGGGAAGGCAGGATCACTATGCCGCGGCTTTCGGCGGAGCGCTGGGGCTCTGGTTCGAGGATATCGTCCGTGTTCGCCAGATCCCCATTTCAGCGCAACTCGCCGCGGAGATCGAGCGACGGTGCATCGTTGGGTACACCGGACGCTCGCGAATTTCCGGCGAAACCATCACCGCCGTGCTGGAGGGATATGCGTCGAGAGATCGAGGGGTCACGGCCGCGTTGATGAGCATGCGTCAGCTTGCGGAGCAGATGATCCGGGCGCTCGAAGAAGGCTTGCTGGAGGATCTGGGCCAACTGGTTGCACAGCATTGGCAGCATCAACGGAAGCTTCACCCGGGCATAACGACTGAGGAAATCGAGACGGTGTTAGCGGCGGCGGCGGCGGCGGGAGCGCTGGGTGGAAAGGCACTCGGCGCCTCCGGTGGCGGTTGCGTTTTGGTGATTGCGCCCGCCGAAAGAACATTGGAAGTGCGTGCGGCGGTTGCCCGCCACGCCCAGCTCGTGCCGTTCATGGTAGACCACGCCGGACTGACTGTTGAAAAGAAATGAGAATTGCGAGTTGCGAGAACTAGCCGCGGCAATCTTCCGCGCACCTCTCGTACCGCACAAGGAGAGAATGTATGCCAATACCCGTCATTCCCGCGAAAGCGGGAATCCAGAAACCCACTCTCCGCGCGCCTGGCAGTCACTCGATTCCGGCTTTCGCCGGAACGACGAAGAGAGATCGATGAACCGGCAAAGTCAATGACGCACGTTGTCGCCTTGGGGGATGCGGTCGCACTCACTCGGCTTCTCGTCAGGCAGGATTCCCGTAATCCTTCGCTGGTGGCCGGCGCGCCAGGCGAGGGGCCGGTCGCCCACGTCCTTGCCGGCGTATTGCGCGATTGGGGGTTCGAGGTGGATCTGCCGGAGGTCTCCCCAGGCCGTCCGAACGTGATCGCACGGCTCGGACCGGCCGCCGGCGGCACTCTGATGCTCAACGGCCACCTCGACACAGTCGGTGTGGAGGGCATGACTCACCCGCCGTTCGATCCTCAGGAACGCGGCGGATTGATGTACGGTCGCGGATCGGCGGACATGAAGTCGGGCGTCGCGGCAATGTGCGCGGCCGCCTCTAGAGCTGCCGCCGCCAATGCCTTGCGATGTGAAGTGATCATTGCCGCGGTCACCGATGAAGAGTACGAGAGCGAGGGCACGCGGGCGCTCATCGCCAGCGGTGTTCGCGCCGATGCGGCGATCGTCACCGAGCCAACCCGGTTGTCGATCGCGCCGGCGCATCGCGGCTTCGCCTGGATCGAGATCACCGTGCGCGGCATAGCCGCGCACGGGTCGCGCTACGACATTGGCGTGGACGCCATTCGCAAGGCAGCGCTGGTGCTGGCGGAGCTCGATGCGTACGAGCGCGACGTGCTCGCCGCACGCACCCACCGTCTGTTGGGGCACGCGTCACTTCACGCCTCGACCATATCCGGCGGAATCGGATGGTCTACCTATCCCGACCGGTGCGTCGTTCGAATCGAGAGGCGCACCCTACCCGGCGAGACCGCGGAACACGCTGTGGCCGAGGTGCGAGATGCCTGCGAGCGAATTCGGCTTCGCGATTCTGCGCTCGATGCGGAAGTCACATTGATGTTCGCGCAAGGCCCGAGCGACGTCGCTGACGACGCTCCCGTCGTGCGAGCGCTCTCGCAAGCACTGGAGACGTGCGGAGAAGATGTGCGGATCGAAGGCCTCAGCGCATGGACCGACGCAGCGTTGCTGAACGACGCGGGAATTCCAGCTATCTGCTACGGGCCGGGTGACATCTCCCTTGCGCATTCGGCAACCGAGTGGGTTCCCATCGCAGAGATCGAACGGGCGACTTCCGTACTCGAGCAACTCGTGCGTGCGTGGCCGGATGAGGGGAGGTAAGCGCATGGCACAATTCACCCACGAGCAGTACGACGCGTTGGAAAGCGCTGTAACTCACGGCCGGCGCGTGGTCATCTCACGGCGCGGATCGGAGTATGTCGTCATTCCCAACCGCCTGACGCAGCGTGGCGGCCGCGAGATCATCGAGACGCGCAATCCCACAACCGGAGACAGACAAACCTTTTTCCTCGACGAGCTGGATGGATTTGACGTTGTTTGACTGCGGGAAACGGCAAAGGGGGATGGTTTTGAAGTTGTATGAACTGCGGGAAACGGGAAATGGGAAATGGGAAACGTGACCTACGACCTCGTCTGCCGTTTCCCGTCTACCGTTTCCCCTTTCCCGCCTTTCCTGTCCCCATGACCCGCGCCCCAATAATCGCTGTTTACGCTGACGAATCGTGCCTCGGCAATGGACGCGAAGGAGACAATCCCGGTGGCGCTGGAGGGCTCATCGAGTTGCTGCATCGCGGATCTCTCGTAAGGCACGATTACTGGCTGTCGGAGCCGGCGACCACCAATAACCGGATGGCGCTTCGCTCGGCGATCGAAGCATTGCGCATCCTCTCGGCAAAGGGGCGGCGGTGCCGGGTGGTCTTCGTGAGCGACTCGCAATACCTCGTGAAGGGCAACACCGAGTGGATCTACGGCTGGAAGCGACGGGGGTGGCGGCGGTCCAGTGGTGCGCTGGAGAACGAGGCCCTGTGGCGCGAGCTGGCCGATGTCCGGGCCGCCCACGAAGTGCATTGGCGTTGGGTGCGCGGACATCACGGGCATCCGCAGAATGAGTATGCCAACCACCTGGCGACGAGGGCGGCGGCAGAACAGACGCAATCGACGGGCGCGGTGCCCTCGGCGTTCGATGAGTGGCTCCAGAGCGAGCGCGCAGCCAAACGGATGACAGCGGTTCCCGATCCCTTTCCCGACCCTGCCGGGTTCGATCCCGCCCCAGCGTTACCCTGATCGAGCGCTCCGCGTCATTCGTGGAGGTCCAGACGGTGACTAATCAGATCGCTCAAGCCGATCGGCAGGAGTGATTGCGACGTCGCGATTCGCCGTGCACCCGTCCGGTACCCACTCCCTCAGGACATCCTCATGAAGAAAGTTCTACTACTCGTTGTCGGTCTCGCGCTCGGCTACTGGATCGGCTGGCAAGACGCGCAGGTAAACGACGTGCAGGTAGTGTCGAGATTGGTGACGCGGGTCGGCGGCGATCACCGCGCCAACATGGTTACGGACGTCGATCGGCAGATGGAAGATGCCGAGCGCTGAGCGCTGAGCGCTGAGCGGCAAGCATAGTAGACCGACGGGCCGGCCATTAAAGCCGGCCCGTTTCGCATTGGTCGGTATCGGTTCAAGGATCGCTATTATTGAATGTGATGTGGCACACCAAGGCGCATGACAGATCGTCTATCCATCGCGTCGGCAGTTGCATCGACGGGTGGCCTGCATCAGCTTCCGCCGAGGCGCATGAATTCGAAAGAGCGCCCCGACCTCATCTCAGCGAAGCCATGGACGATCTCGATCGGCTCTTCATTCTTCTCGTCGAACGGACGCGCACCCAGTATCCTGACCACCTGACGGACCCATTCGAGGTCGCCGAGCTTTATCAAAGTCTCATCCCCTACCGCCACTTTCGGCGTGAGCTCGGAATAGAGACCAACGGAGACTACGAATTGGCACTCGTGCGGCTGCTAGCCGGCGAGCGCGGATACCTGCAGGGACAATCGGACATGCAGGAAGCGATGAAGAAGGAGCTGGGTGGCAATAATCCCAATACGTCGATCTTCCGCGAATACGCAGCGTCGCGGGTAGGACTTCCAACCGATGCCGTACGCCGGGCGGAGCACGTCTACTCGCGAGGCGGCGGCGGAAATGCCGCACCCGCTGCCGCGCGAAGCGCTCCCTCGGAGACCCCGGCGGCACGTCAATCGGCGATTCCGTTGGGGCATTCGGAGGCGGCTTCGCCGTCGCTGCCCCCACCTCCGCCCTCCGCCCGTGCGACAGTTGCCGCGCCTCCTACGCCGCCTGCGCGTC
>JBGTNB010000010.1:0-1581 GCA_041743285.1 Gemmatimonadaceae bacterium | reverse complement strand
CGCGGCTGTTCGTCTGCCATTGTCACGAGCTCCCTTACAAGCATCACGGTTCCACGATGGCTCGGCTTGTGCGCCGTGATGCGTCCGCGCACGCGCTTGCCCGCCAGCGCAAGATCGCCGACGCAATCCAGTGCCTTGTGGCGCACGAATTCATCGGGCCAGCGCAGTGTGCTGTCGACGACGCCATCCTCGTCGAGCACCACCGCGTTCGCGGTGGACGCGCCCTGAATCAATCCCCTGGATCGCAGCATTTCGACTTCACGTACGAAGCCGAACGTCCGCGCTGGCGCCAGCTCGGTTCGAAAAGTATCCCCGACAAGGCAATATCTTCCCGCCTGACGACCGATCAGGGGATGGGGAAAGTCGATAGTAACGGCGAGCTCGAGGGCCTTCCCTGCCCGGGCATCGTAGACGGATTCGCCATCTTCCACCCTTATCGGCCGTCGAACGTCGAGATACTGCACGGTCCCCGGTCTTTCGGCAATCCCGGCCTGCTGCAAGGCTTCGACGAATGGCACCGCGCTTCCGTCGAGCATGGGAGGCTCGGGGGCGTTCATCTCGATTTCGAGGTCATCGATCTCGAGGCCGGCAACAGCGGCGAGCACGTGCTCCACAGTGTGCAGCGCGCCCTCGCCCACGCCTAGCTGCGTTCGCCGTTCAGACAGTACGGCAAATTGAACGAGCGCCGGCGTCTCGGGTGCATTGGGCAGGTCGACGCGCCGGAAGCGGATCCCGGTGCCCGGGGCAGCGCTGCGGAAGGTCAGTCGGCACGAGTGGCCGAGGTGCAGTCCCACACCTTCGACCGAAGTCGGCTGCGTGATCGTACGTCGCACGTCAGGGGGTCTCGTGGCCGGTGCGCCCTTCCAGGTGGCGAACCAGCGACGGCAGCTTGAACATGGCGGCTTGCGCGCGAAGCGCATCGCGGTGCGGACGGGCGGGGTAACCCGACCAGGTTTCGCCGGCCGGCACATCTCCGAATACACCGGCCTGTCCCGCTATCCGTGCGCCATTGCCGATCGTAATGTGTCCTCCCACGCCGGCTTGGCCGGCGAGCACACAACCATCGCCTATATGGGCCGATCCGGCGATTCCGACTTGCGCCATGATCAGGCAGAGACGTCCGATGCGGACGTTATGCCCGACCTGCACGAGGTTGTCTATTCGTGTGCCGGCACCGATGACGGTGTCGTCGATGCTGCCGCGGTCGATCGTGCTGTTAGCACCTATCTCGACATCATCCTCGATGATCGCTCGTCCAACGTGCGGTATCTTTTCGTGAGCGCCGTTGCGGAACACGTAGCCAAATCCATCGGAGCCGATCCGCACGCCGGCGTGCAACCTCACGCGGCAGCCGAGCCGCGTGCCGGAATACAGGGTGACGCCGTGGAGCAATTCGCTGTCTGCCCCGATTTCGACACCACTGCCGACCTGGCAATGTGGTCCGATTGCCACACCGTCTCCGACGATGGCGTCGGCGCCGACCACCGCGTACGGCGCGATGGCGACGCCCTCTCCTAACGAGATACCGCGTCCAAGGATTGCCGTGTGATGGATTCCCGGCTCGGCACGCGGCACAACGTA
>JBGTNB010000009.1:0-4516 GCA_041743285.1 Gemmatimonadaceae bacterium | reverse complement strand
CATAACAAGAGTGGTGGACAGCCACACGATCCCCCGGTGGACCGGTGACTGAGTGACGTGAGGGGCTGCACCCCCACGCACACCTAGACAGCCTCGGAGAGGCTGGTGAAGTTGAAGTCGCGCACCTTGATCGCCGGCATAACCACGTCCCCGCCCTGCTCCGTTCCCGCGAGACGCACCGGCTGACCAAGCGCCTCGATGTTGTTCAGGATGAACAGTGGCGATTCGTTGAACCGAAAGTTCTGGATGGCTTTCGAGACTTTGCCGTCCTCAATGAGAAACGTTCCGTCACGCGTCAGGCCGGTGTAGAGGATCGTACGTGGATCGACTTCACGCAGATACCAAAGCCGCGTGACCAACACGCCTCGCGGAGTGGATCGGATCATGTCGTCCATCGACGCAGTCCCACCGGTCATCTTCAGCGATTGCGGAAATCCCGTCGCCGTCTTGCCCTGCTTCTTCGCCCAGAAACGCGAATAGATGAGCTGCTTCAACATTCCATTCTCGATCCACACCTGCCGCGCGAGCGGAAACCCCTCTCCGTCGAACGGCTGTGAACGCATTTGTGGATCGCGAGGATCGGAGTACAGTGAGATTCGTTCATCGACGATCTTCTCTCCGATCTTGTTACCACCACCCTGCTTGACGAATGGACTTCGACCTTCATCGGCGGAACGCGCATCGGCGTAGTTACCGATGAGTTGCACCAGATCGCCAACTGCCTGTGGTTCGAGGATGACCGTGTAGCGACCAGGCTCGATCGCAACTGGATTCCTCGACAGGCGGGCCTTCTCGATCGCGCGCTGCCCGACCGCTCGGAAATCGACCTGCGACCAGTCCGGATGATCGGCCGCAGCCCACCCCGAACCGGTGCCGTCGCTCGTGCGTACGGTAAGCGTGTAGTTCGCAAACGTACTCCGGTGATAGGCAAACAATCCGTTGCTGTTGCCGATCGCGTTCACCGTGCCGCCGGTAACGATATAGCCTGCGGCCTGCAAATCCTTGGCCGCGCGGGTCGCTTCCAGTGCCGTCAACGCCGCTTTTGCGCGCTCGGCAGGACTCATCGCCGCTGTGGATTCGAAGTACGCATCCACCGAAGCGTACTGCTGCGCCGGCAGCGCCGGCATCGCTTCCGGATCGTCAGGCGCAAGCCTGGCCAAGGCTTCGGACTGGGCGACGACACGCTGAATCGACTCGTCCGAGAGATCATTGGTCTGCACGACCGCATGCTTGGGACCGAACGAGCTCTGTACGGTGAGCGCCGCGTTCACGACGCCGCCCGATGTCGACATCTGGTTCGCCGCGAATCGCGTGTTGCCCGTGTACGACGCCCCCAGATTGATCAGCGCCTCGTCGGCCTTCGACAGCTTGCGCACTCGATCGACTATCGCCGCGGCTTCGTCGCGCGTGAACAACGCTCCTTCGGGAATACCCACTGGATACAGGCTACGAGGAGCACTCATGCTTTTCGCCCCGTATTGATCACGTTGATTCCACGGAAACGCGCTGGTGGCGAGCCGTGACTGACCGCATTCACCTGGCTCGGCTGTCCCTTGCCATCAAAGAAGCTGCCGCCCATTTCGTACGTGGCGCGGCCACCGATCATGTCCATGGCATTCCAGAAATCCGGCGTGCGTATCTGATAGGCTACATCCTTCAGCATACCGGTGATCTTGCCGTTCTTCACTTCATAGAAGAGCTGTCCGCCAAACTGGGCGTTGAACCGCTGCTGATCGATCGAGAACGAGCCATCGCCGATGATGGCGATTCCGTTCTCCGTCGCCGCGATCAGATCGTCCCATGAAACGTTGCCCTCACCAGGCAGCAGCGACACGTTGGGCATGCGCTGGAACTGCACATAGTCCCATCCCATGCCGTACGAGCAGCCGTGAGAGCGGACTTCTCTTCCCTGTTGCTTGTACCACCAGTCGAGCCACGCTGCCTGCTCGCGAGTGGTCTGGTAGTCGTTGAATATGCCGTTCTTGACGATGAGGAAATCTTCTGGCTTCACTCCTTCGTCGTCATAGCCAATTGTGGACAGCGCGCCTTCCTGCGATCGATCGCCCTGCACATTCATGAACTCCGGCCCGTACTTCAACTTGCCTAGTACGTCCTGCGGAGGTGCGAGGAAGCTCGTTCCCGCGTAATTGGCCTCGTAGCCGAGTGCCCGATCGAGCTCGGAAGGATGACCGATCGATTCGTGAATCGTGAGCCACATGTTCGACGGATGCAGCACGAGATCGTACCTGCCGACCTCGACGGGCTTGGCCGAGAGCTTCTGAGCCGCTTCCTCGCCCCACTTGCCCGCGTTGCCAGGCAGATCGGCTTCGAGCACGTACTCCCATCCGCGGCCCATCGGCGGCACCACGTTGCCGCGGTTCTGGAAGTCGGAGAAGTCGGGTGCGACCGCCGTGATCTGCATGAGCGGCCAACTCCGCACCGTCGATTGCGTGATTACCGAGCCATCGGTCGACGCGAAGTTGCGCTCTTCCTTTACGAAGAACAGTCCGCTGAAAATGTATTTGACGTTCGCGACCTTGAGCGCCTCGGCGTTCGCCTTGAGCAAGAGGTCGGCCTTGTCCTCGACCGATATCTCGAAAGGATCGATCCGATAGGCACCCTTCCAGGTTGCGCTCGGCACGGGCGGAGCGGGAACGAGCGTGACCGAGCGATCACGCGCGATTCGATTCGCCTTGGCTATGGCAACGGCTTCGCGCGCAGCGGCAGCCACCGCATCCTTGGTCAGGTGACGGGTTGCTGCGAACCCCCAGGTGCCATCGACGAGAACGCGAACACCGCAGCCGATGCTGTCGGTATCGACGACGTTCTGGATCTGCTGCTCACGCGTGAAGACGAAATTCTGGCGCAGTCGAGTGATGCGGGCATCGGCATACCCGGCGCCGGCGAGCTTCCCGGCGTTGAGCGCCTCCATGAGGAGCTCTTTGATCGCGGCGTCAGGCGGGGGCGAAACGTGCAGGCCCTGCGCCGACATCGACCTTGCGGTCGCTGATACCGCCGCAATTGTCGCTGCGGCCGCTCCCGTCTGTCTGAGAAATTCGCGGCGCGATTGACTCAAACGGCCTCGCTGAGGCTTGTGAAATTGAAGTCGCGCGCCTTGATCGGCGGCACGACCACGGCGAAACCCGCGGATCCGCTCTCGCTCGCGCTCACGCGAACCGGGCGACCCATGGCTTCGAGATTATTCAGTAAGAAGATTGGCGATTCGTTGAACCGCAGATTCTGCACGGCGCGCGAGATCCTACCGTTCTCGATGAGGAATGTGCCGTCTCGCGTGAGGCCGGTATAAAGAATGGTCCGGGGATCGACGGGCCGAATGTACCAGAAACGAGTGACGAGGATGCCGCGCTCGGTACCGGCAATCATCTGCTCGATGCTGCTGTTTCCGCCGCTCATGCGCAGCGAGCCGACTTGCGGGCGCGGCGCGACGGACTGCTGCTGCGCCCAGTAACGGTCGTACGCGAGGTTGCGTACTACTCCGTTCTCTATCCATGTGGTGCGAGCAGTCGGCATACCCTCGCCGGTGAACGTGTTGGCGTAAGCTTCCGGATCGTGGGGATCGGAGGTGAGGCTCACTCGCTCATCGACTACTTTTTCACCGATCTTGTTGCCCCCACCCTGCTTGCTGAAGAAACTCCGCCCTTCGTCTGCGTTGCGCGCATTGAGCGCGAAATTGATGAGCTGAACGAGATTTCCTACCGCCGTCGGCTCCAGTATGACCGTATAACGCCCGGGCTCTATAGCCGCCGGATTCACCGAGAGTTTTGCCTTCTCGATTGCCCGCGCACCCAGCTGCCGAGGCTCGATCTTGCTCCAGTCATAGTGCGCGGCGCCAGCCCACCCGCTTCCGGTTCCATCAGGAGTACGAATCGTCGTCGTCAGGGCAGAACTGGTGGAACGCGCCCAAGCGAACAAGCCGTTCTGGTTGGCGACGGCGAACGAGCCCGCATTGCTCTCGAGGTAACCAGTGGCGATCAGCCCATCCGCACGAGCAGGCTCGGTGATGGCGCGGACAGCGACCGCCCGTTGGGTTGGATCGAGCACCGCGGTGTTGTCGCTCCAGCCTTGCCCTTCCTGGTATTGTTGCGGCCCGAGTTCCGCCATGTATTCCGGATCCTCAGGGGACAGCTTAGCCAGGCGCTCGGCGGTCTCGACCGCGCGTCGGAGAGAGGCCTCGTCCAGCGCATTGGTGGTCGATGATCCCGCGCGCTTTCCGAAAACGGAACGGATTGTGACGGATGTGTCGAAGTTGTCGCCGCCAGTGGAGATCTGGCTTACTGCGAAGCGCGTGTTCCCCTGTGTGCCGCTCCCCACGGACACGCGCGTCTCGTCTGCCGTGGCGAATCCGAGCACGCGCTGTGTGAGCTCCTGCGCTTGCTCGCGCGTCAGATAGCGCGGCACGGCACGCGCGATGAGCGAACGCGGGCCGTTGCGCCGGCTCACGCGTTCCTCCCGGTATTGATCACGTTAATGTTGCGATGCCGCGTGGGCACGCACC
>JBGTNB010000008.1:0-3944 GCA_041743285.1 Gemmatimonadaceae bacterium | reverse complement strand
GGGTATAGGCGGCACCGCGTTTGGGGAGATGCTTCCCGATCACAAGAACGTTATCTCGATCGATCAGACAAAGACCGACAAGTGGGGGCTGCCCGTCCCAAAGATCGACTGCGCAACGGGCGAGAACGAGGCACTCATGCGCCGCGACATGGCGCTGGACATGGCGGAAATGCTCGAGCAGTGCGGCGTCAAGAACGTCCGGATGTACGATGGAGGCTACTTCCCCGGCATGGGGATCCACGAGATGGGAACGGCGCGCATGGGACGGGATCCTGCGACCTCGGTACTCAACGCCAATAATCAGGTGTGGGATGCCCCTAACGTCTTCGTCACCGACGGCTCCTGCATGACGTCGGCCGCCTGTCAGAATCCATCGCTCACCTATATGGCGCTTACGGCCCGCGCGGCGGATTTCGCCGTGAACGAGCTGAAGCGGCGCAACCTGTGACCGGAGAATCATCGATGAGTTCAAGCGAAGAGGTCACCGAGCGTGAGCTGATCACCCGGCGTGAGGCGGTTTTTCGCGTCACCGCCATCCTGGGGGGAGTCGCACTGGTGGGAAGCGGGGCGTTTCTCACCGGCTGCCGCCAGGAGCGCCGCGCGGACGGAGAGCTGTTCTCGGCGGAGGATATCGCATTTCTCGACGAGGTCGCCGACACGATCCTTCCGACTACGAGCACTCCCGGCGCAAAGGCGGCGGAGACCGGCGCATTCATGGCGCTAATGGTGCGCGACAGCTACTACCCCAAGGACCAGCAGATCTTTCGCGACGGAATAGGCAAGATCGACGAGGCGACGCAGCAGGCGCATAACGTCTCGTTCATGAGAGCGACTCCCGCGCAGCGGCTGGCCGTGTTGACAGCCCTCGATCGCGAGCAGCACACGCACTCGCGGGCTCGTGAGGATGCGCAGCGTGACAGGTCGCTCGCCTGGTTGGGTAACGCTCGTCAGGAAGGGGCGGAGGGAACGGAGGAGGGCGCAGCGACGACGGCGACCGAAGACCCGCCGGCGCACTACTTTCGCATGATGAAGGAGCTTGCCCTTCTCGGGTATTTTACCTCGGAGATCGGGGCGACGCAGGCGCTCCGCTACGTGGAATCACCCGGGCGTTACGATCCGTGCGCACCCTACACCCCCGGCGAGAAGGACTGGGCGCCCCACGCCTGAGAAGTGACAAAGGTGGTCGCTTAGGCACGACCACCTTCCATCGCGCTTTGCGACTGTCGCGGGTTGCCGAGAAAGGCATCCTCAGACCTGCGCTCGCTCCTCTTGATCACCGTGGTGAGGCGCGATAATGATGATTCATCTCGCGGTATGGTGACGCCCCACGATCGGGAGGGCGGCATGATAGACAATATGGGAATCTTTCGGACGACCGTTTCAGTCTCGGCGCTGGATACATGGGATCGCCGTGTGGATCTCACGGAGACCATGGTCGACACGGGGAGTGAGTACAACTGGATTCCCGCCGCCATTCTCGAGCGAGTGGGCGTCGCACCCGTGCGGAGCGAGCGATTCGAGGCCGCCGACGGCCGCATTCTGGAGCGACGTGTGGGGTTCGCAATGCTGTTCGCGGCGGGTAGATCGGCTCCGACTGTCGTGGTCTTCGGCGAGCCCGGCGACATGATTTTGTTAGGCGCTCACGGACTCGAGGGGCTCAACCTCCGCGTCGATCTGGGACGCAAGGAATTGGTGCCAGCCGGCCCCGTCCCGGCCGCGGGCATGGCGCCCGCGGCATAGGGTGTCCCGAGGGTGTGCGATTCGGTTTTCTCGCCAGGCTGACTTCAGCTAGCGCGCCCGCGCAGTGAGCGTATCCCGCGCCGCGGCGAAGTGCGCCCGAAGGCGGGGGATCTCGCTCCCCGCATACCCGGCCTCCAGACGCCTCTCGGCTACGGCGAGCGCGCGCAACAGGTCGGCTGCCGCCGCGCGCTTGGCCACGGGATCCGTGCTTCCAATCCGGCCTAACCACACCGGCGCCGTGTGGGCGAACGCGTAGCTGTCCATTGCCGGCCACCGCCGGGTCTCTGGACCGACCGCGCGCGCGGCGACCCAACCGCCCGCCGGCAGACGCACACTGCCCGTGAACGTGCGCGATCCGGCGCTGTCGATTCCGCCCCCGGACCACACCGCGCGGCCGTTCACCAGAATTTCGACCTTCTCGACAGGCACCGCAGAGTGGAGCGCGAGTGTGAACCGGGCGCTGCCCCCGCCCGGGTGTACCGCGCCCGGTCCGGCGTTGCCGAGGCGAAGCTCGAGCATCGGTCCGTTCGTCACAATGCTGCGGCCTCCGCGCAGCCCCGCGAGATAGCGCTCGAGCGTGTATCCTTCCGGCAGATGCACGTATGCCCGGGTCGTCCCGACCGCCATCGTCCGGTAGAAGTCCGTCATAACGTCGGTGCCGGCCGTAGGCACGACCGGGATGCCTAGATTGAGCAACCGGTGCCACAGCTCGCTGGTTCCGATCTCGTCGCTCCACAGGCACACGACCTCGAGTGCGTCGAGCTGCCCGAGCACCGCGTCGGCGACGAGGTTGACCGGAATGGCACCGAGGGTCGTGTCGTTGGCGAACGGGTCCCGGCGCGAAACCGGATGCACGTATACGCCCATCGCGCCGTGCCGCCGCCCGAACGCCAGTGAAGTAGCGTTAGGCCTGTCATCGCGGCCGTACACCTCGTAGCCGGGGCCCCAGACCCAGGGCCAGAACAGCGAGTCTCCGCCGATCAGCGCCGTGTGGCCGAGAAAGTGCGGACGCACCTCCTGCCCAAAGCGGATGGCTGGCAGATCGTCAGGCGGCGTGCCCCAACCCCAGAACGCCTGCTCCTCGAACCGGTTGTGCAGATTGGCGATGAGCGGGGTGGCCACGTCCAGATTCTCGCCGCGCATCAGCGGCAGCAGGTCGGGCGGCGTGAGCGCGTACTGTCCGCCGTAGTTCAAGTGGAAGTGGTGGTCGCCGGAGTACCAGTTCGCGGCGCGAGCGTCCCACAGTTGCGCGAGCTCGAGCTCCACGGTGCGTGTCTCGCCCGCCGCGACGCGCACGCGCTGTGAAACCGGAGGGGTCGCCAGGCCGCGCACCGCCGTCACGACGACTTCGCCCGCTGGCACCGTGAGCTCCGTTGCGCCGTCCGAGTAGAAGAATACGGTGCCCGTCTGCCCGTCGAACCGGGGCTGTCCAGCGTCTGGCACGAGCGGATGGCCGTCGCCAGTGGAAGCCGTTAGGCGGGCGGGAATCGCCGCAGCGCTACCGGAGCCGCGCGTCCGAATGACCAGCCGGCCGGTCGGCGCGCTCCACTCCCACCGCACTACATCCATCCGGGACTCCGTACCGCCGACGGCCGGAATGCGATGCAGGTGCAGCCGCTGCGCCGAGTCGCCTTCGATGAAGACGACCGCATCGCCGTCGGACGAGAACGCTGGAGCGAGCGGCCGCGCACTGGGCCCCGAGCGCAGCAGGATGGTAGCCCCTCGCCTGTCCACGCTCGCCAGGCGAAGCTCCCACCTGTCGTCGCCCGGTGCGGTGAACGCGACCGTACCGCCGTCGGGACTGAGCGCAAAATCGATCTGCGACCACAGATTCCCCGACGCTAGCGTGACCTCCTCGCCGCCATCGAGAGACATAACGCGAACGGCGTCCGCGCCGCCGCGCTTCGCAATGAAAAGCAGCCGCCGGCCGTCCGGGTGCGCAACGGGCCGCCGCTCCAGGCCGCGGTCCGTCGTGATCCGCGTCCGCTCGCCTGACGACAGATCGAACCGCCAGAGATCCAGGTCGCCCGCCGACCCGGAGGCGTAGAACACCGCCTTGCCATCGGCCGAGAACGCCGGGTCGAGCGCGAATCCGCGCTCCAGCACTCGCTCGGCACCGGAGGCGAGGTCGCGCACCACGACCGACAGTGTGGCGCCGTCATCGCGAGTGAAGGCTATCCGCGAGCCATCGGGAGACCAGGCGG
>JBGTNB010000007.1:0-2818 GCA_041743285.1 Gemmatimonadaceae bacterium | reverse complement strand
CTGATCGCGGCGCCGGCATCCGCATGCTGTGCTGATAGCGGCGCCGCAACCGCGACCATCGTGGCCAGTTGTTTGAGCATCGGAGTATCCTCTCGCATCCGTGAGTGTGAGGTCCTGCCACGTCTGATGCGAGGAACATCGGGGATCTGCGACACCGGCCTGGGCGCGCGCCTTCAGTAAGGAGCTCCGTCCTCGGCAGAAAGGCTGATGCTGCGGTTTACTCCTTCCGCTGCCGTTAACGCCGGGCCACCTCTTTTTCACCGCGTTCCACGAGCCGAATGGCCCGCCAACGCCAGTCTACCGTAATGCGCGGCGGAAGCTATCGGCTCGGAGGAGCCGCTGGCGACGCCGGTCTCGGCTCGGTGGCTCGATACCACTCGATGATTTCCGGATCGCGGGGCGCTGGGCCGGTAAAGGGCACCCGCATGGCTTCTTCGACTTCGCTTAGCTCCCGTGGAGCGCGCGAAATCCACTCGACGCCTTCCGCCGTGGCAATGTAGTCATCCTCGATTCGCACCCCGATGTTGGAGTACCTGGCAACGGCAGCGCTTAGCGCACTCGCGATTTCGCGATTGCGCGGCGTTTGTGGAAGTGTTTCGAGCACGTTCGCCCGAATGTAGAGCCCCGGCTCGATGGTGAACGCGCTTCCGGCCTCGATGCGTCGGGTATGGTAGAACTGCTCCGGATCATGAACATCGAGTCCGATGCCGTGCCCGAGTCCGTGCATGTAGAACAGCTGGAGCTGCAAGCATGACGAGCTTCCACCTTGCGCCGGGCAGTCGTAAGTAGCGTCGGGTGCCTGAATAAGTCCCAATCGGGCGAGGCCTTGGGCGAGAACCCGTGCCGCGGCCTGGGTCATGATTGCGGCGTCGGAGCCTAACGTTGCGGCGTGCTCGGCGGCGGCCTGGGCGGCACGCACGATCTCGTAAATCCGGCGCTGCTCCGGCGAGAACTTTCCGCTCACCGGCACGGTGCGAGTGACGTCGGCCGTATAACCACGGTAGGAGGCGCCGACGTCCATGACCACCAACTCGCCCTCCCTCATGAAACGGTCGTTGGCGTTGTAGTGAAGTGTCGTCGAGTTGGGTCCCGAGCCGACGATCGTTGCAAATCCAGGGCGGTCAGCACCGTTTCGGCGGAAGGCGTACTCTATCAGCGCCTGAACCTCGAATTCATTCATTCCGGGCTCGATGGCACGCATTGCCTGTCGCTGAGCGCCGACGGTAATCGCCACCGCCTTACGAATGAGCTCCAGCTCGGCTGGCGACTTGGTTCCACGCAGGCGATCGACCACCTCGCCGGCGTCGGCGATCGGCCGCGTTCCGCCGAGGAGGGCGCGGAGTCGTGAGAAGTCGGGATTGTTGGCGTCGGCGCCTGCCGCGTCGCTCACCAAATGGAGGGGTGTGCCGCCTCGGGCGAGCGAATCCAGCACGGCTTCGAACTGTTCGAGAGGGCGGGCTGGAATGCCGGTTGCCGCCTCTGCTCCTCGAGGCCCGAATCTCCGGCCCGACCAGACTTCGGTTGCCGGATCGCGCGGGTGAACGAAAAGCATGCTCGCCGCGCTACCGGGCGTGGCGATGGTCAGGAGAATCGCGCCCGGCTCTAGATAGCCGGTTAGATAATAGAATCGTGATCCTTGTACGAACGCGAGGTAGTCGACTCGTGGTTCGGGCGCGCCGAAGGCCACCATTGCGCCAGGCCCGAGCTCCGCAGCGAGCGCCAGTCGCCGCGCCGCGTACTCGTCAGGCTGTATTTGCGCGCCGGCGGGGACGGGGAGCAGCAGCAGGAGAAAGGCTGCGAGGCGAAGTCGTATCGTCATTGAAGGAACCGGAGCAAATGTATTATCGAGGGTAACGCCCGATGCGTGCTCCCAAACATACCCCGGATACAGGAGAGCCGTGCCAACGCTGGCACGGCTCTCCTGTCACTAAGCACAGCGGGCGGTCACCTTCAGGAAGCCACGAGAAGGTATTTCACCGTGCGCAACTGACGGGACGTGAGCAGCCTCTCGGCAGGGCTTACTTGCCGCTGATGTACACGCGGTCGAACCAGATGAACTGGTCTACGCCTGGAGGTGCGCCACCACCGCCGTAGGTGGGATTCCAGTTGAAGATGTGCATGTTACAGGCGTTGCTTGGAGACTTCGTGTGAGTCCAGTTCACATCGTTGACGGACGTCACGTGCGATCCATTTATCCACATGTCGATCGAACCGTCTGGTACGTTCTGTCCGGAATTGCAGGTGAAGACGAATTCCCATCGTTGCCAGGCGCCACGGGCGATGCTGCCATTGCCCCGGTTTGGAGTAATGCGGCTGCGCGGATCGTTGACGCCTTGCAGTCGAATCTGCGCCTGCAGCGAGTTGTGCCCGGAACCTTCAGCCGAGAGGAAGAACTGATTGTTGCCGCTCGCGACGCCAAGGAAAAACATCTTGTTGGTGCTCGACTGGTTGCCCACCCAGTTGGGTGAGACGCGGGCCCACACTGACACGTACGCGGTTCGTACGTTTCGCGGAAAGTAGATCTGAGCTGTCCCCGGCCCCGTGCCCGCCTGGTGGTTGCTCGGAAAGAACATCTGTCCGACCATGCCATCGCCATTCGGCGCAGAGGGATCGTTGACGATAGTGAACGCGCCGTAGCGGTACTCGATGCCGTCCCAGCCATCGCTGCCTGACGAGCCGCGGTCGTTATTGTTCAGCGCCTTGCTATCGAAATCGCGGTCGGTAATGACGGACATTCCTGACGGCTGATTCGGGAAGCCCACGGTCGGCGCCGGCGGACCGGTGGGTGGGGGGGGCGTGCTGCCCGGTCCTGGAGGCG
>JBGTNB010000006.1:0-18393 GCA_041743285.1 Gemmatimonadaceae bacterium | reverse complement strand
GAATCGCTGCAACGCAGCGAACCCGTCGCGGGCAAAGCGCTCGATTGCATCGTCCTCATCGACTCGCTCCTGCTCCGGCTGCCGAACCTCCTGGCGCGCTGACGCGATCGCCTCGCGCTCGAGTGCGCGACGCTCAACGAGCCGCGCCGCCAGCGGCTCGGGATAGTTCGCCCGCGCCTGCACGTGCGCACACGCTTCATCCAGCACGTCGATGCCCCTATCCGGCCTCGCACGATCGGTAACGAACAGGTCGCTCAACCGCACCGCGGCGAGCAGCGCGTCATCCGAGATAGCGACACCATGATGGCGCTCCAACCGTTCCCGCCGCGCCTGGAGCACGCTCATCGACTGCTCGATGTCGAGCTCCCGCACAACGATACGCTGAAAGCGGCGTTCGAGGGCAGGATCGCCGCGCACCCACCTATCGTATTCGTTGTCTGTTGTGGCCCCGATGACGCGGAAGTCGCCGCGAACCAGCGCCGGCTTTAACATGTTCGCCGCGTCCATCGCCGATCCCATCGAGCTGCCCTGGCCGATGAGGTTGTGCAGCTCATCGATGAACAGGATGATGCTCGGGTCGGCGGAAGCCTGCGCTACCAGCGCACGCAACCGCTCCTCGTATTGCCCGCGGAACATGGTGCCGGCCAGCAGCGCAACGTGATCGAGGGCGAGCAGCCGGGCGTCGCGCAAGGCATGCGGCACTTCGCCTTTGGCGATCCGTTGCGCCAGCCCTTCGGCGATCGCGGTCTTGCCAACCCCGGCCGGTCCGACCAGCGCGGGATTGTTCTTCGATTGCCGAAGCAGAATGTCGATCACACGCGCGATCTCATCGTCGCGGCAGCACACCGGCTCAAGCCGGTCGGCACGTGCCTCCGCGGTCAGGTCGCGCAGAACGCGGCCGACCGATCGCTCGTCAGGTACCATCCAATCGTTGAACATCAACCCGCCTGAATGAATCCCACGTACCAGCGCACCAGGGCATCTCCCCATAACAGCGTGATCATCGCCGCCGGCGCGAGGAAGACGCCAAACGGCACGAGTGGAGCTTCGTCGTCCTCGATCTCCATCTCGCCCGACTCGCCGTCTTCCAACACTACGCTCCCGGCGAGGCGCCGGTTCCGCCGGCGCCACCAGGTAATGGGGTATACTACCGCCAGGAACACGACGGCACCAAGCAAGGCGCCAATGAATATCGTAAGCAGGGACCGCGCCGGGCCGAGCGCCGCGCCAACAACCGCCATGAGTGTGACGTCGCCGAAGCCCATCGCTTCCTTCTTGAGTGCCGCCTCACCGAGCCAGCCGGCTATGGCGATCGCACCGGCGCCGACGCAGGCACCGAGCAGAGAGTCCCACGGTCCCGCAAACAGGGTGGACGTCTCGATAAATGGTGCTGCAAGAGCAGTGGCAATGCCCCACAGTAGACCGAAAACCGTGAAGCCATCGGGGATCAGATAGTGTTTGAGGTCGGTGATGGCGATGCCGAGCAGCACCGTTGCAAACACCGCTAATCGCAGACCGGTAAACGTGGGTCCGAACCACCAGATGGCGGCAAGCCATACAAGGCCGACCGTAAGCTCGACCAGTGGATACTGTACTGAAATCGGCAGGCCGCACCCGCTGCACCTGGCCCGCAACGCGATCCAGCTGACGATCGGTATGTTTTCATACCAGGCGATCTGATGTCCGCAGCGGGGACAGCGGGAGCGCGGCCTAACGACGGACTCGCCGGCCGGCCAGCGTCCGATGCATACGTTTAGGAACGACCCTATCGAGGCACCAACGAAGAACACAAGTACGTAGATGAGCAGCATCAAATTCGGACGTGATAAAGGAGGATGCCGGCGGCAACGGCAACGTTGAGGGACTCGGCACTGTCGTCGATCGGAATGCCAACGCGAGCGGAGATCCGCCTGGCGGCATCCTCGCTCAACCCGCTCCCTTCATTCCCGACAACGACCGCCAACCGCTCCGGTGGATCGAGAGCGTCGAGCGTCACTCCGCCGGCCTCGGCACCCCAGAGCTCAATGCCGTTCGTCACTATCAGCGCGTCGAGCTCCTCCCAGCTGCAGTCCATCGCCTGATGGTTAAAGACCGCGCCCATCGCGCTACGGACGACTTTGGCGTTCCACAGGTCAACCGTTCCCGGCATGGCGAGCGAAGCGTGAACACCGAACGCGCGGGCGGTGCGGAGCATGGTGCCGAGGTTGCCGGGATCCTGCACCCCATCCAGAACAAGCAGCCGCTGCGGTGTGACGGGTATCACATCTCGAGGCGACCGCTTGGGAATGTCTGCGATCACCAGCACGCCTTGCGGTGTATCAGTATCGGAAACACTGGAGAGCTCCGTATCGGTCACCGACTGAATCGGGATCTCCCGGTGCTCCAACGCCGTTCGCAGGAGCGCACCGCGAGTAGTGGCCTCGAGCGGGGGAGAGATGATCGCTCCCGTGATGTACAGTCTGGATTGGAGCAGCTCTTCGACGGTTCGAATGCCCTCGGCGACGAATCTGCCCAGGCGCTCACGCGCCTTGCGTCGCCTAAGGTCGCGGGCTACGGTCAGCAGCCGCACCGCGTTCCGATGGGATATGGAATGGAGCTTGCCCTCACAGGGGCAGCGCAACGGGAGGTTACGGATGAGTGGAGCACTGATGAGACGGACGCTAGTGGGCGCGGCGTTGGCGGTGTCGGCTGCCGGATGCGGGGTATCGACCCAGCAGGAGGTTCAGCTCGGCCAGGACTACGCATCGCAGATCAATGCACAGCTGCCCATTGTCGAGGATGGCGAGATCAACCGCTATATCAACGTTTTGGGCGATTCGATCGCTCGGTTGTCTGACGATCGGGACCTCGATTGGACCTTCCATGTGGTAAACAGCAAGGAAGTGAACGCTTTCGCGGTCCCGGGAGGCTTCATCTACATCAATCGTGGGCTGATCGAGCTCGCGGCAAATCTTTCGCAACTGGCGGGCGTGCTCGGCCACGAGATCGCGCACGTGACAGAGCGGCATTCTATTGAGGCCATGCAGAAATCGCAAACCGCCAACGTAGGTGTGACGCTGGCCTGTGTGCTCCTCAAGGCCTGCGGAGATGCGGTCACGCAGACGGCTATCAACGTTGCTGGCGGCGCATATTTCGCGCGACACAGTCGTAAGGCGGAGAGCGAATCCGACGCGCAGGCGGTCCGCTACGTGATGCGCGCAGGAATCCACCCTCAGGGGATTCCTCAGATGTTCCGCACGCTTCTCGACGAGAGGCAGCGGTCGCCATCGGGGGTCGAAGCCTGGTTCTCGACGCACCCGCTCGAGGAAGACCGAATCGAGCACACAACGGCGTTGATCGACCAGGTGGACGACGCAATCCTGCTGACCTTGACTGTGGACACGGAGAATTTCCAGGCCTTCAAGCGGCGGGTCGCCAGCCTTCCGGTTGTGGCGGGGTAGCGGGAAGCGGGAAGCGGGAAGAGGGAACTTTTTAAAAGGCAGTCGCGGGATCCGCGCTCATCGTTAGAATTTCGAGGCGGATCCCGTTTCCGTTGTAACCACATGCATCGACAAAAGAGCGTTTTCCTTGCCCCGACCCCGACCCCGCGACCCGCAACCCGCAACCCGCGACCCGCAACCCGCGATTCCCGACCCCCGACCCCCGACCCCGATTGCCCTTACTATTGCCGGCTCCGACTCGGGCGGCGGTGCGGGCATTCAGGCCGACCTCAAGACCTTTCATCGATTTGGTGTCTTCGGCACCTCGGTCATCACGGCGATCACCGCGCAGAACAGCAAAGGCGTAGCGGATTGGCGGGCTGTTGATCGGCAACTCGTTACCGGACAGCTCGAAGCGGTCGCATCGGACCTGCGGCCGCGCGCCGTGAAATCGGGAATGCTCGGCAACGCAGGTATCGTGAAGGCCGTAGCGGAGGGAATAGCAAGGCACCAGCTGGACAACTACGTGCTCGACCCCGTCATGGTGGCAACGTCGGGAGATCTCCTGCTGGACCCCGGCGCCGTTGACGCGATCCGCGGTGCTCTATTGCCGCTTGCTTGGATCGTCACGCCAAACCTCGATGAGGCTCGGGTGCTCACCGGCGCCGCGGTCAGAACGCCTGACGAGATGAGGGACGCCGCTCGGTCGCTGGTCAAGCTCGGAGCCCGGGCCGCGCTCATCAAGGGTGGACACCTTGATGACCCGGAGCACGTCGTAGACACCTACTTCGACGGAAGCGAAGTAGAGGAGTTTCGTAGCATCCGGATCGACACGCGAAATCTGCACGGCACCGGATGCACGTTGTCAGCGGCGATTGCCGCGGGGTTGGCACTCGGTCGACCGATCAAAAGCGCCGTTGGCGAAGGCCTCGCGTTCGTGCACCGGGCGATAGCCACCGCACCGGGGCTCGGTGAAGGGCACGGACCGCTGAATCACTGGGCCTAGCGAGATCGAGGGTCGGGCGCCACCGCGTCCCGGAGCATCATCTTTTCCCCTTCATAGCCAAATTTCAGATTCCCGCTCTGCTCTAACGCGGCTATTGCCTCGCTCGACGAAGTGATTGGACCGCGCGCACTCACCGGACGATCCAGCAGCGACGAATCCGCCACTGCTATCTCTACCCCATAGGCCAACCGGATTGCCGCCAACGCCTCGCGAAGCGAGCGCTCATTTACCACGAACTGGCCCCCGGTCCACCCCAGAGCCTCATCCACTTCCACGGTTGAGGGCTCTCGAACCGCGCCGCTCGAATCGACGGCAAGAGCATCGCCCGCGCGCAAGGCATGCGCGTTTTCATTTACGGTCACTTCGGCGTCAGAGTCATTGGCCGTGATGAAGTACTCCGATGAGGTTGGATACGCGCTCACGCTGTAGCTGGTACCAGTTACCGCGATTGGGGCGACCGCCAGCCGTGTCTCGATACGCTCACCACCATCCGCGGCTGATAGCTGCGCGGAACCCTCGAGCCTCACAACCCTGAGGCCCTCCCCGTACCCGGCCGGAATCGTCAGCGTCGAGCGCGGCCCGAGCGTGACCCGTCCCCCATCACGCAGGTTGACCGCACCGCGTTGACCGGAATTGGTGTTCATCGTGCGCACGTCGGGGGAGGTGAACGCCTTGTCGACGCGCGCGGGCGTGCTGGCACGATCGAGTGCCCAGACGATTCCAGCTATCAACACGATGGCACCGGCGCCCAGCGCCAGCGTGCGCTTCCAACTCGGCCCAGCGGCTATCGCCTGGACGTGTTCCGCCGTAGCGTGTCGCGAATGTTCTGACCTGTAGTGCGCTGCGCGCTCCGCGTCAGGCGGCGGCGCGTGAATCGCGCTGCTCACGTGCGACCAGAGGACCTCCTCCGAAGGAGATTCCCTGTGTCGATCCCCGCTTAGGTGCACGTGCTCCGTTTCCTCGAAACGGTGGACCGCAGCCAGCCGGCCTTCCTCGCGAACGACCGCCTGACGAAGCGACTCCGCGATCAGCGCCTCGAGATCTCCAACGGATTGAAGCGAAGCGCGGCCGCGCCATACGGCGATGAAGACGCGCTCCGCAACGCGTGCGGCGCTGACGGGATCCTGGAGCCGAATTGCCGCCGCTTCGCGAACGGAGTCAAGCCGGGACTGAAAGAGCTGCTCGAGCGCCGCTTCGTCGCCATTGCGCAGCGCGTTCACCAAGCCGGGACCGATTTCAGGGTTCGTGGCAGGCATCACGACCTCGTCGGTGATAAGGGCGGTCGGATCTCTCAAGCGCCGGCATCCCGCCAGCATGAAATTTTTTCGGGACGCACAGCAAGGCCGACCGGTACGACGATGGCGTGTTCGAGTCCTGATCGCCAGGTCCTGTCCCACGCTGGGCGCGCGCGGAGCCGATGAACGGCACCGACAGTCTTTCCTTTCGATGCCCCCAAGGGGCTGACCACCGCTGCCACAAGTTTGGCTCTGCTGGCTGGCGGCCACAGATCGCGCGCTGTAAAATACCCCCCCACCCCAAGCTCTCCCTTCTCATCGTAACGACCATGGGCAAGTCCACCTCGACGCAATCGACGCGGCGAGACTTTCTGTCGACGGCCGGGGCTGCGCTCGGTGGCAGCTGGCTTGCCGCGGCACTGCCCGCCTTGACGGCGATATCGGCTTGCGCGCGCGAGGCGGCGGATAACGGCGAACCGTTCAGCGTACTCACCAGTAGCGAGGGACGGACGATGAGTGCGTTCGCCGCACAAATCCTACCCTCGTCCGCCGAGCTTCCCGGCGCCTCCGAAGCCGGAGCTGTCTACTTCGTGGATCGCGCAATTGGCTCCATCTTCGCGCCAATGCGCGACCCGATTCGGCAGGGGCTTGCCGACCTCGACACGGGTGCCGCGAGACATGGCGCCAGGCAATTCTCCGACCTGACGTCGGATCAACAGATCGCCGCGATGAAAGACGTGGAGGACACTCCGTTCTTCTTTCAGGCGCGGATGCTCACCATCATGGGTGTGCTCGCGGATCCCAGATATGGCGGCAATCGAAACGAGGTTGGCAACCGGCTCATGCAACTGGAGCATCGTTCGAGCTGGCAGCCGCCATTCGGGTATTACGATGCGCAGCTCGTTGCGGAGCAGGCGCGGGCGGGCGCATGAGACAGCAGACCTTCGCCACCGAAACGGAAGTCGACTTTGTGATCGTAGGGTCCGGCGCCTCGGGCGGCGTACTCGCGCGTGAGCTTTCTCGCGCGGGGCACACCGTAGTCGTGCTCGAGCAGGGGCCATGGCGCACGGCGGCCGATTTCAAGCATGACGAGTTGGGACACTGGTTCCTGAACGACCTGATGGGATCGAACACCGACTTTCCGCAGACCTTTCGGCAGAGTGATACCGAGACTGCGGCGGTGCCATTTGGCATTCAGCCGTTATGGTATGCGCGGGGAGTGGGGGGCAGCAGCGTGCACATGACGGCGAACTACTGGCGATTTCACCCAGTGGACTTCAGGGAACGCACGGCCTGGGGTGCGATCACCGGAACATCGTTCGCCGACTGGCCGGTGACGTACGAGGAACTGGAGCCCTACTATACCAGGGTCGATTGGGAGATAGGTGTGTCGGGCGCGCCCGGGCCGTTCGATCCACCGCGTTCCCGGCCGTATCCGGTTCCGCCACTGCCGGTAAAGTCGTCAGGCGTGCTTCTCGAACGCGGCGCGCGCAAGTTGGGGCTGCATGCGCAGCCGGCGCCGATGGCCATTCTCTCGGAGCCGCATAACGGGCGATCCCCCTGTCAGCACTGCGGCTTCTGCATGATGTACGGGTGCGAGTACGGCGCCAAGTCGAGCACTCTGGCGGCGATGATCCCGGGAGCGGTGGAGACAGGTCGCTGCGAGGTACGGGCCAATTCGACGGTCTTCCGTATCGAGACCAGCGCGGCTGGTCGCGCGTCCGGGGTTCTGTACTGGAACGAACAGGGAGAGGAGCAGCGACAGCGCGCCCGCGCGGTGATCGTCGCGGCGAACGGCGCCGAGACCACTCGCCTGCTACTCATGTCCGAATCGCCCCGCCACAGCGATGGATTGGCCAACTCGACCGGCCTGGTGGGCAAGAACCTCATGTTCAACGGCAATTGGTCGGCGTACGGCATGTTCGAGCACCCGCTGCACGAGTACAAGAGCGTGCAGGTAACCCGGATCGTTCACGACTACTACGATTCCGATGCGAAGCGAGGGTTCTACGGCGGCGGCGGCATCGATGGGCGCATGTCGCAGGGTGCGATACTTTTCGCTCTGTTCGGCCTACCGGGAGATGCACCGTCGTGGGGGGCCGAATACAAGCAGATGCTGAGCGAGTACTACGTGAACACCATGGAGCTCGCGGTTCACACCACATCGCTCCCGCTGGAGTCCAACAACATTTCCCTGGACCCGACGGTGAAGGACAAGTGGGGGCGTCCTGCTCTTCGAATCACGTACAAGGATCATCCAGACGACATCAAGACCGGAGAATTCCTCGTATCGCGGGCGAACGAGATTCTCGAAGCGGCCGGCGCGAGGCGGACGTGGTCATTTCCGGTCCAGCCACAGACTCTGGGAGCCCATTTGTTAGGCACGGCCCGTATGGGCAGCGATCCACACACCAGCGTGGTGAACACCGACCATCGCGCGCACGACGTGTCCAATCTGTTCATCTGCGATGGCAGCAGCTTCGTGACCTCCGGACGCGGGCAGCCGACGATGACGATTCAGGCGCTTGCGTTCCGGGCGGCTGACCGCATCTCGGCGCTCGCGCGCGCCAATCAGATCTAACCATCCGAGCCATGACCCGCCTGATCGTAGCCTCGGCAATTGCCGCCGCACTCGCCCTCCCCTGCTCCGCCGCCGCGCAGCGCGGCCAGATGGCCGCACCCGAGTTCATCCAGGCTGCGCCTAACGCGCCGTACTCACAGGCTGTTCGCGTCGGTCGCACCATCTATCTGTCCGGCACGATCGGCATGACCGCCGAAGGTAAGCTCGCCGCCGGCGGGATCCAGCCGGAGGCGAGACAGGCGCTCGAGAACATCAAGGCGGCTCTTCAGCGGCTCGGTGCCACAATGGATGACGTGGTCAAGTGCACCGTCTTTCTCGTCGACATCGCCGAGTGGCCGGCGATGAACGAGGTCTACGTCACCTTCTTCCCGAAAAACAAGCCCGCTCGCAGCGCGATCGCGGTCGCCGGCCTGCCGGCAAATGCGCGAGTGGAAATCGAGTGTCTGGCCGTGAGGGGGGCGAACTAGACGGTCAGTAGAAAAGGCGGGAAATGGGAAACGGGAAACGGGAAATGGGGAAGGAAAAGGAAGTAGGAAATAGGAATTAGGGAAGGTGTGCGTCGATTTGGTGGATGTGGCGACCGGGATATCGGTATGGAATGAACGCCGATGCGTTCGTTAGATCCCTTGGCCATCCGCCGTTCGCATTCAATCGACGCACACCACCCCCTATTTCCGAATTCCTATTTCCTATTTCCTTCCCATTTCCCGTTTCCCCTTTCCCCTTTCCCGCTTTTCACACCACGGACTCCACCCACGATTTCACCAAGGCGGCGAACTCCTCCCGCACCCGCGCCGTAACCTCCAACACCCCCTCGTGGTCGAGCGGAGCGCCGTAGCCGGCGGCGGCATTCGTAATGCAGCTCACGCCGCAGACACGCATCCCGCGGGCAACCGCCACGATCACTTCCGGTACCGTCGACATGCCTACCGCGTCGGCGCCGAGGCGCTCCAGCATTCGAACCTCGGCCGGCGTCTCGTACGATGGGCCTCTCAGCCAGGCGTAAACGCCCTCCTCGAGTGAAACTCCTCGTGCGCGGGAAGCTTCGCGCATCGCCTGCGCAAGCTCGGCGTCGTAAGGGGCCGACATGTCGGGGAATCGAGCTTCACCGGGGAGAACCGGACCGGCCAGCGGCGAGCAGAAAGCCAGATTGATGTGATCGCGGATCAACATCAAAGTGCCCGGACGAAAGGTGCGCCGTATGCCCCCCGCTGCATTCGTCACCAGCAGACGCGTCGCGCCGAGCGCCGCGGCCAACCGCACCGGGAGCACGATTCGGCTTGGTGAATGGCCTTCGTACAGATGAAGCCGGCCGGCGAACGCGAGAACCCTGGCTCCACGAAGCTCTCCAGCTACCAGGCGCCCGGCATGACCCGCCACGTGCGTGGGCACCAGCCCCGGGATCTCCGAGAACGGGATGGTCACGGGTTCCCGAATCTCATCCGCCAGCGCACCGAGCCCGGAGCCTAACACCATGGCGATCCCGGGGGTCCATCCGGCGAGCCGCTGCCCCACCGCTTGGACCGCGGCGGCCAACTCGCGTTCCACCGTCACGAAGGTTCCACCAGCAGTTCGGCGATGTCCTGACGAACCCGCTGAATGAGTGCCAGCCGGCTCTCCCAGGGCAGAAAGGCCGCCCGAAAGCCGTTGAGCCCTACGAGTGCCAGCTCCTCCAGAGTGAATCCCTGGTGCTCGGCCGCCGCGACGTACTCATCGGTGAGAGTGATACCGCTCATCATCCGGTTGTCGGTACAGAACACGATCTCGTGGCCTTCCTCGAAATACCGACGCGCCGGATGGTCGGCATAGCTGTCGACTGCGCGTGTCTGCACGTTGCTCGTCAGGCACAGCTCCAGCGCGATGCGCCGGTCGTTTACGTAGCGGCTCAACGACGGATCCTTGAACAAGCTGGTCGCGTGCCCCAGCCGGTGGGCGCCGCATACATGAACAGCCTGACGAATCGAGGCCGGCCCGTCGGCTTCGCCAGCGTGCACGGTGCACGCCAGCTCGTGGCTCCTCGCATACGCGAAGGCCTCCGCGTGGTCAGCCGCCGCGTTTCCATGTTCCGCGCCGGCCAGATCGAAGCCGACGACCCCGGAGGTGGCGTAGTGTACCGCGAGCCTAGCGGTATCCAGCGACACACTCGGAGCCATCGTGCGAATGCCGCACAGGATCAGTCGCCCGATGATAGCCGCGTCCTTGTGCGCGCGGGCAACGCCACGGAGAGTTGCTTCGACAACCTCACCCATCGTCAGCCCGCCGGCGGTATTCAGCACCGGCGCGTAGCGCACCTCCATGTAGCGTATCCCCTCGTCCGCCGCGTCCTGCATCAGTTCGTAGGCGATACGCTCGAGTGCGTCGGCACGCTGCATTACGGCGAGCGTTATATGAAACCGGTGCAGGTACTCCTCCAGGTCCCGGCTGTCGGCGGCGACCATGTGGCGGCCGAGCGCCTCGGCGTCGGCGGCGGGGAGACGTACACCGATATTTGCGGCAAGCTCGAGAAGGGTCTCCGGGCGCAACGATCCGTCGAGATGGCAGTGGAGCTCTGCCTTGGGCAGCCGGCGAAGCTGGTCGCGAGTGGGGCGGATCGGCACCGAGCCTTACGCTTCGCCAGCGGAGGTCGTCGCGTCACCCACGCCGCGCCGGCCACCGGTCACCCGGTAAATCGCGCCGCCGTATACAGGACTCTCCGCGCCGATGGGCAGTCCACGCGCATCGCTGAGCGACCGTACACCACCTTCCACCTGCGCGGCGGAATCGGCGCTCCACACTCGTAGGGCATCGAAGGCCGTGGAGCCGGGAGGCACCTCGACGCGTTGCGCATTGATGAAAACGACGACTCGCTCCGGAGGCATGTGAGAGATGATATCGTAAGGGAAGTGGCTGTCGCCGTTATGCGCCCGGTCACGGATTCGCATTACGCGGCGCATCGAATGGCCGACGCATCGCTTCGAGAGCCGGGGCGACGGCACTGTCGGGAACGAGCTGCCAGTTGCGAGTAAAGTAGCTCTGCTGGCGCAGCACGCGCGCCTTTCTCACCTCGTCGATCAGCAGTTGGCGAATCTCCTCGGTGCCTTCGTACACGACCGGAGCATCACGCAGCATCGTGTAGCCGCCGCCGCCCGACTGCCTGTAGTTGTTCAGCGCCATCGTGAAGGTGGCGGTGTCGCTGACCGGCGCCCCGTTCACCGCCAGCCGCGTGATGCGCGAACCCACCGGCCGGGAGACGTCGATCGTGTACTCCGCGCCGGCGACTATGTCGAAGTTGAAACCTGGCGTCCTGGCATCGATCGCCGGCTCCTGACTTCCGAACCGCCCGAAGTATCGCGCCGAAAACTCGAGATACTCCCGCAGCTGGCGGCCAGTCAGACGCACGGCCTTCAGTGTATTCTCGTAAGGGTAAAGACGCGCCACCTCGGCAACCGTGATCGGACCCGAATCGAGCGCCGCGGTAAGGGAGAACGCAGCGGTCGAGGCGAGCTGTGCGCCACTCACCTTACGCTGCACCTCGAGGATGAAATCGGTAAGCGGCACGTCACGAACGCGCGCCGAGTCGGAGCTCCAAACCGCATCAGTGCTGCCGATCGTTTCGGCCACGTACGCCACGGTGGCCTCGTGCGCCCGATCGGTCAATTCGACCACGGTCGAGTTCTCCGCATAGCCGGCAGTCGGAATAGTGCGCCCGGTGCTGCTGACAACACTCCAACCCGCCGCTCTACGGGCGGCCGTAAGGGTGGCGACACCCAGTGATCGTGCCCAGTTTCGCGGCTGCAACAACCGCACGCCGTTGATGATCGTATCCGGCAGCTCACGGTGGGAGTGTCCGAAGACGATGAGATCTATGCCCGAAACCTCGTGAGCCAGCCGAGCGGCCACGTTCTCGCTAGGCAGATTCGTTGTGGCGGTGTCGTAGCTTGCCGCTCCGGTCAGCCCCGCGTGCAGGGTGACGAGCACAACGTGGGCACCGGCAGCACGCACCGAGTCAACGGCAACACGCACGGCCGGGATGATGTCCCGAAACTCCAATACACCCTGAAGCTTGTCCCTGTCCCACACTGCGGACCCTGGCGTAGTGGCGCCGACGATGCCCACCGTCAGTGGACCTCGCGGCACGATCGTCGATGCCGGGAACGCCCGCGTCCCATCGGTGCCAAAAACATTTGCTGCGAGAAACGGGAAGCTTGCCTGCGAGGCCGCGCTCCTGAACGACTCCAGTCCGTAGTTGAATTCGTGGTTGCCGACCGCGGCCGCATCGTATCGCATCACTGTCATTGCCGCCATTACCGGATGCGGGCCACGCGCCGTCGAGCGAGTCGCCAGGTAAGTCAGCGGAGTTCCCTGAAAAAGGTCACCCGCATCCAGCAGTACCGTCATGCCGGGTTGCTCGGCACGGATCGACTCGATCAGGGTCGCCGCGCTCGCGAGCGAGCTTGTCGAATCAGGCGTCGCGCTGAAATAATCCCAGGCACGCAGATGACCGTGCACATCGGTCGTCGCCATGACGACCAGTTCGACGGTGTCGGACTGAGCCGGCAGGACCACCGGGACGGGAGGCGCTTTGGCGCACCCGGCGAACAGGGCGCAAAGAGCGAACGCGAACGCTGAGCGTTGCATTGAGACAACTTAGCGCGTGCCAACGGGCGTCGGGAGGTCGATTGACCGCCATCGCCGGCAAAGCGATCTTCCCCACAGTCCGACGATACACGATCGTGACAGCCCGCCGCTTCAGTCTCCGCTTCGCCGGACGCATGATTCATCCAGCACTGGATCTCATATGGCTGTAGCCGGGGCGCGTAGGAGGTCGTTGGTGGTTGGCGTCGCCGGCGGCTCGGGCTCCGGAAAGAGTACGGTCGCCCACTCGCTCGTCAAGGCATTCAATGAGGGCACCGCTGTAGTCATCGATTGCGATGCCTACTATCGCGACTTCAGTCATTTGACGGCCGAGGAGCGGTCACTGGTGAACTGGGATCATCCCGATTCACTGGACCTCGAGCGGCTCGCCGCTGATCTCGCGGCGCTCGCCGCGGGAGAGGCGGTCTCCAAGCCGCGGTACGACTTCGTTACCCACCGTCGTCGGGTGGAGGTCGATCACGTTGCGCCACGGAACGTGATAGTGGCGGAGGGCATTCTTCTGTTTGCTGATGAGCGCGTGCGAGATCTGTGCGACATTAAGGTGTTCGTCGACGCCGATGCCGATCTGCGGCTGATCCGACGCCTTAACCGAGACATGCAGGAGCGCGGGCGGCCGCTCGATGAGATTCTGCACCAGTACCTTACGACGGTGCGCCCAATGCACCTCGAGTTCGTGGAGCCTGGCAAGAGGTACGCGGACATCATCGTGCCCCAAGGTGGACATAATGAAGTTGCGGTCGATATGCTGGTAGCACACGTTCTACGGCGGCTGCAGGAGAGAGGACGCTCGTGAGCGCCCCCACGACTGGAGAACGTGTACTGGTCGTAGACGATGAGCCCGATATCGTCGCACTCGTCGCATATCACCTGGCCAAGGCCGGATACCGCGTCTCGACCGCGGCGAACGGAACGGAGGCAATGGATGCTGCACGGGAGGAGCGTCCAGCGCTGATTGTTCTCGATCTAATGCTTCCGGAGATGTCGGGCTTCGAAGTGCTCGAGAAGTTGCGCGAGGACGAGGCTACCAGGCAGGTCGCCGTTCTGATGCTCACCGCTCGTCGCGAGGAACCGGACCGTATTCGCGGACTCTCGCTCGGCGCCGATGACTATCTCACCAAGCCGTTCAGTCCGCAGGAGCTGGTGCTGCGAGTGGCCGCCATTCTGCGCCGGCTGGCGGCGTCCGGCGCGGGAGCGGCGGAGATCGTGACGATCGGACCCATTCACATCGACCGCAGCACGCACCGTGTCTCGATCGACGGGATGCCTGTCGATCTCACCCCGACCGAATTCAAGCTGCTCATAACGCTCGCCGAGCGCCGCGGACGCGTTCAGTCGCGGTCGCATCTGCTGGAGACGGTGTGGGACGCGGCACCGGATATACAGACTCGAACGGTCGACATGCACGTGCAGCGGCTGCGTGGCAAGCTCGGCGCTGCCGGCGATCTGGTCGAAACGGTGCGCGGCTTCGGCTACCGTCTCCGAACCGCGCCAGCGCGAGTACCGTGAGTCTGGCGCGGCGGCTGCTGTTAGGCTCGCTGGCGCTGCTGCTCACGCTCGTCCTGCTCGTCGTCACGGTGGGTGACGACCGAATGCGCAACCCGATTGAGCGACTCGTTCAGGACCGCCTGGAACGAGAGGCACGACTCGTTGCGATCGATTGGTCCGTGAGCCAGGACCCTGATGCTCTAGCCGACACCGCCGGCGCCGTGCTCGGCGTTCGTGTCACGCTCGTTGCGCCTGACGGACGCGTGGTAGGAGACTCGGACGAGTCCGCCGACCAGCTCGCCCAACTCGAGAATCACGGCACTCGCCCGGAGATTCGGGCAGCGCTGGACAGCGGTGCCGGGCGGGCGCGGCGCGCGAGCGCGTCGGTTGGCCGCGATCAGCTTTATTCCGCGGTTCGTGCTCCGCTGGGAGTAGTGCGGCTGTCGATCGATCCGGCGACGGTGGATACCATCGTAGGGCGTGCGCAATGGTCGATCGTCTCCGTCGCGGCCATCGCACTCGTGGTCGCCGGAGCGTTGGCGATGCTATTCGCTCGTGGGGTCGGCCGGCAACTCACGGAACTGCGGGATGTGGCGCAGGCGCTCGCCAGGGGCGATCTATCGCGGAGGCCGGTATTGGCGGCTCCCGGCGAGGTTGGCGAGCTCGCCGGCGCGGTGCACCGCATGGCTGAGCAGCTCGATAGCCGGATGCGAGCAATGGAGCGAGACGAATTGCTTCTCGCCGCCACCATCGAGTCGCTTTCGGAGGGTGTGATCGTCGTCGATTCCAGTCGGCGGGTCATCCGTGCCAACGATGCCGCAAGACATTTGCTAGGCGTCGATGATTCGCCACCCTTCCCTTCCGAACGACTTCCACGAGACCGAGTGCTGCGCGATGCGCTTGCCGAGGCGCTCGACGGCGGAACCACCGATGAGATGGAGGTCGCGTTCGGCGATAGAATACTGCTGCTTCGCGCCAAGTCTCTGAAGGATGGTGGAGCCGTGCTCGCTATGCGCGATGTCACCGCTTCACGGCGACTGGAGGCGACTCGGCGCGACTTCGTCGCCAATGTTTCGCACGAGCTCAAGACGCCGCTCACGGTGATCAGCGGGTTCGCCGAGACGCTTCTGGACGAGGATGAAGAGCCGGCTCAGCGTCGCCGCTTCGCCGAGGCCATCAAAGCGGGCGCTCATCGCATGCACCGCATGGTCGACGATCTGCTGGACCTGTCGCGGATCGAGTCGGGCGGTTGGAAGCCCGCGCCAACAGCGCTCGAGACATCGGTCATCGTCGGCGATACACTTCTGCCGTACCGGCCGGCAGCCGAGGGCAAGGAGATAACGCTCGACGTCGACATAGCGCCGGACGCTCAGACAGTGTACGCCGATGCGACCGCGCTGCGGCAGATCCTGGGCAACCTGGTGGACAATGCGATCCGTCACACCGGCCCCGGCGGACGCATAACGGCGTTCGCATCGGTGGAGGACAATGGAGTCTGGATAGGCGTGCGGGATACCGGCGTCGGAATTGCTCCCGCGCACCTTCCTCGCATCTTCGAACGTTTCTACCGCGTGGATGCCGCGCGGTCGCGTGCCGGAGGAGGGACCGGCCTGGGCTTGGCCATCGTGAAGCACCTCACCGAGGCACACGGCGGTCGGGTACGCGCCGAGAGTGTGAACGGCAGGGGCACTACGATCGCCGCGTTTTTCCCTTCGGCCGTTACCGCCGCGTGACTCAACCCCCGCCTGCTCCGTGACGAAGTCAGTGCATTTCTCTCCAGTCCACGCGGAGACGAGATGCGCGACTGGAGCCTGACGATCACGATCGAGCAGCATGATGGCGCCGCCACTTTGTACGTGGCGGGGGATATGGGCATTTCCGGGGCGCTGCGCATCGTCAGCATCTGCGAGCGATTGCCGATGTCGATCCGCATGGTGCGCCTCGATTTGCGCTCGGTACACGACAGCGAGGACGGTGCGATGGCCGTACTCGAAACCCGCCTGTGTCACTGGCGCCGGGGCCGCGGCCGAATCCACGTCACCCCTCCCTCCGATGTCATACCCAAACCGGCTCCCTTTCGAACCAGCGGCCGCTGAGCTCCATCGTGACAGGTTCGTTGCACTTCCGTGCAGGCGCCGAGACCTGGCGACCGCACGTTACTAGCGTCGGCGCCGGGTGCCGGCACTGGCGCGTGGTGTTTTTCACGTCGCTCTGAACCCTTTACAAGTGTGAGCATATGAACCGTCGCACGTCGTTGCGCCCTTTCGTGTCGCTCGTTCTCGCAATTCTGGCGTTTGGTGTCACGGCGCCCCTTGACGCGCAGGAACAGGCGACCGGCCGCATCGTGGGCCGGATAATAGATCTGAGTACCGGATTGGGATTGTCGGACGACGGCATACAGGTCGTGGGCACCACTCTCGGTACCATGTCCGGAATCGACGGACGGTATACGATCTCCAATGTCCCGTCAGGCACGGTCACTCTGCATGCCCGACGGCTTGGCTATCAACCGAAAACGGTCACCGGTATTCTGCTCGAATCGGGTGCGAGCCTTCAGCAGAACGTTGGACTTCAGGCTGCCACGGTTCAGCTGCAGACGCTGGAAGTGACGGCTGACGCCGAGCGTGGTTCGGTGAACTCGGCGATCGATGCCCAGCGCAATGCGACCGGCATCGTGAGCGCCGTGTCGGCGGAGCAGATGTCGAGGAGCCCCGACAGCGATGCGGCCGCGGCGGTACAGCGCGTGAGCGGAGTGACCGTACAGGACGGCAAGTACGTCGCCGTGCGCGGCTTGGGAGAGCGCTACACCACGACATCGTTGAATGGCACCCGCCTTCCGAGCTCCGAGCCGGAGCGCAAGGTAGTGCCGCTCGATCTTTTTCCTTCCGGATTGCTGCAGTCCATAACTACATCGAAGACGTTCACACCGGACCAGTCGGGCGACTTCTCCGGCGCGTCGGTGGATATTCGCACTCGCGAGTTTCCCGCCGAGCGACAGATTTCGTACTCGCTCTCCATGGGATACAACGACAGGGCGACCGGCAAGGATGTGGTTGCTGCGCCGAGCGAGGCGCTGGACTGGCTGGGCTTTGGCGCCGAGAACCGAGCGCTGCCCGCTGTCGTGGCGGGTGCGGGACACCTCACGAGCAATCCCACGCAAGGCGATTACAACTCGGTCGTGAATGCGTTCCGAAACACGTGGTCGACCGAGACGCGGAGCGGCACGCCTAACATGTCGATGGGCGTTTCGGCCGGTGGCAATGATCCGGTTTTCGGTCGGCGCATCGGCTACGTCGGCACCATGACCTATTCGCGCAATCAGGAAGTGCGCGCGAACGATCTTCGCGCGTTCGCCATTCCGGATGGCAGCGGAGGAGAGCAGGCGACCGAGCAGTTCGTTGGCAGCACGGGGCGATCATCGGTTCTCTGGGGTGGGCTGGTAAATCTGAGTATGCTGCTAGGCACGGGAAGCCGCCTGAGCCTGAACAACACCTTCACGCGCAGTGCCGATAATGAAGCGCGAGATGAGCTCGGCATCGATGAGGATGACGCCCGGGAGATTCGGATTCAACGCCTGGAGTACGTGGAGCGATTCATGCGCTCGACGCAGCTCGCCGGCGAGCATCAGATCGGGGAACGGAATCGCTTCGATTGGTCGCTGACCGCCGCTGGCGTCACGCGCGAAGAGCCGGATCGCTCCGAGCTCATATACGCATTCGACAACGATGGTTCTGCGTTCCTGTACAACGTTCCCGAGGCGGCGCTCCGCACGTTCGCGAACGTCACCGAAGACTCCTATGGCGCGAGCGGAAACTACGCAATCCGATTCGGTGATATCGGACGCGAGCATGCGGTGAAGTTCGGCGCCATGGGTCGTTACACCACGCGTGATGCAGAGCAGACGCCGTACGACATTCGATCGGCGTCGCTTCCACTCGACGAGCGCAAGCAGAGCGCGGAGACGATCTTCGATGGCCGCTATGCCCAGGCGTCCGACTCCGTCTTCGTGGTGAACGTGCTGTTCCAGGGTGG
>JBGTNB010000005.1:0-3644 GCA_041743285.1 Gemmatimonadaceae bacterium | reverse complement strand
GGTGCTCTCGCCAAGCACCATGCGCCTCGACAGGTACAAGAAGCGCCCTCGCTACCAACGTGAGCTGGTGCCCGAGTGCTGGATCGTCGATGGCGACGCAGCTGCCGTGGAGCGCTGGCGGCCCGGTGATGAGCTGCCGGGGCTCCTGCGCGAGGAGCTGCACTGGCAGCCCGATCCCTCGTATCCGCCGCTCGTTATCGATCTGCCGGCGGTATTCAGGGAGGCCGAGGACGGCTGAGGGGTCCGAAGCACACCTAGCCTCGGCCGCTTCGGCGTCTTATGTTGAAAAGTTCCTCAGACTGAGTCGCTTAGGTAGAATAGTTCGGCGCGGGTCCCGACCCACCCCCTTTATGGCGGAAAGTTCGACGCGAAAGCTGCCGGATCTGCTCCTCGCAACCGCCGACCAGTCGGACGCGATCTATCGGGCTGCCCGTCGTGGCGAGCTCGAGAAGATCGGGCCCCGCTTGTACTCAGCTCGCGTTGGGGACCCGGCGGCTCAGATCATCCGCGACTCACGATGGCAGATCGCTGGACTTTACGCCCCGGCCGCCGTGATCGGATACCGCACCGCGATCGAGATGCAGCCGACGGCCGACGGCAGCGTGTTCTTCTCGGGCCCGACCCGCCGCCGCGTCGATCTCGAGGGCCTCAAGATTCGGGTGCTCGAAGGCCCCGGGCCGCTGGAGGGGGACGCCGAGTTCATCGGAGGTTTGTTTAAAGCGTCCACGGCGCGCGCGCTTCTCGAGTCCCTCAAACCTTCGCGCGCGCGCGGCGGTTCGCCGCATAGCCTCGAGTCTCGCGTCATAGAGGCATACCTCGATCGCCTGATTCAAGTCTCGGGCGAGAACGCATTAACTGCCGTGCGTGGCCAGGCGCGCCGCCTTGCGCCTGCTCTCGATGCGGCGAAGGAGCTCGCCATCCTCGATCGCATCGCTGGCAAGCTCCTCGGCACCCGCGAGGGAAAGGTGTCGTCTCCACATGCTCGTGCGCGACTCGCATCCCCGCCTTACGATTCAGACCGCTTATCGCTGTTCGAGCGACTCCATGCGGCGCTGGTGCAGCCCATGCCGGTCCGACCGGACACCGCGCCAAGTGGCGCGCCCTTTCGGCACGCCGCCTTTCTCGACGCGTATTTCTCGAACTACATCGAGGGGACGAAGCTCGAGATCGACGAGGCTCGCGAGGTCGTTTTCGACGGCCGGCTGATCTCTCAGCGTCAGGCAGATTCCCACGACGTGCTCGGCACGTTCTCGCTGGTTGGAGACCCGGCATTCATGAGCAGGAGCGTGCGCGCTAGCAATGATCGACAAGACTTTCTCGCGCGACTTCAGCAGGCGCATGCGACCATCATGGCTGGCCGGCCGGAGCATGCTCCAGGGGAATTCAAGGAGCGCGTGAACCGCGCCGGTGAGTCCGTCTTCGTTCGGCCGGAGCTGGTGCGCGGAACACTCATGCAGGGCTTCACCCTCGCCGGCTCCCTGGAGCTGGCGTTCGCGCGCGCGGCCGCGGTCATGTTCGTGATCGCCGAGGTGCACCCGTTCGCGGATGGGAACGGTCGCGTGGCGCGCGCGTTCATGAACGCCGAGCTGGTCGCGGCAGGCGAGTCCCGTATATTGGTTCCGACAGTCTATCGCGACGACTATCTGGGCGCGCTGCGGGCCCTAACGCGACAGGGAAACGTCGAGCCGTTCCTCCGGATGCTCGATTATGCGCAGCGCATCAGCGCATCCATCGATTACAGTGACCTCGACGTGGCGATCGCCCAGCTTCGTGCCTGTCACGCCTTCGATGATGACGACGCGGGGACCCGGCTGCGCTTACCTCCGAGCGCTGCACGTTGAACGACCAGGCGGTAAAGCCCTTGCCGGATTTCAGTTGGTTAGGGCTCCGCCTTGCGGGTCGCCCGCTCACGCGGCACGTTTGCCGCTCGCCCCAAGCGGCCGGGACAGCTCTGCATGCGCTACCATGACTTCGACCTCTTAATCGAAAAGGGCGCCGACGGCACCATCGCGCTCAAGTCATGGTGCGATGCCCACGGCGAACATCGCGACGCCGGAACCCTCGACGCCGCCGCTCTCGAGAACGATCAGAAAATTCTCGCAGTCGATGAGGTCGCCCGCACGGCGCTCGTCGCCGTCGGCAGCCGTCTCTATTCCTCCACATTCGGCTGCGAGAAGCGCAACATTGAGTGGCATTTCGGCCAGTGCTGGGGAGCGGTCGGCGGCAGTGCCAACGGCGTACGCGTCCGCCTGCGCATCGAAGCACCGGAACTGGCGATCATCCCCTGGGAGTACATCTACTCCGAACGGCTTCGCTGCTTTCTTGGCGTGTCGGAGCGCACTCCCATCGTCCGTTATCTGGAGCTGCCGCAGGCGATCCCGGCGTTGGAAGCGCAGCTTCCCGTAAGGGTTCTGATCGCGATTCCCGATCAGCCGGAGCTCGATACCGCGACGGAGAAGAAGGAGATCCTTGCCGCGCTCGAACCGCTGAAGGCGGCGGTCGAGGTGACGGTGCTCGAAGGGAATGTCTCGCGAAAGCGCATCGCCGATACGCTGGCCGCCGAGGAGTACCACGTCTTCCACTTCATCGGGCATGGCGACTTTACCGATGATCGCGCGGTGCTCGTTATGCGCGACGCGCAAGGCGCCGACGAGTTCCTGGACCAGGACAGGATTGCCGGATTGTTCCGCAATCACCCGTCGATGAAGCTCATCGTGCTCAACTCCTGCCGGGGCGGGCAGCTTTCGGCATCGAAGCCGTTCGTTGGCATGGCAGCTGAGCTCGTGCGGCTCGGAATCCCGGCAGTGATCGCTATGCAATACGAGATTGTCGACGACGAAGCAGTCTGCTTCGCCAGCACGCTCTACCGGCATCTTTTCACCGGCCGCGACGTTGGACGGATCGAGATTGCAATCTCGCACGCACGCAACGCACTCGCCGAGGAGTTTCCCGATACACGCGCGGTCGGTCTTCCCGTTCTGTTCATGCGCGCCCGCGAAGGGGTGTTGTTCAACCTCGAGACGGGGAGCGCCCTTCGCGACCTGCCACTCTCGGCGCGCTCGGCGGAGCGGATGAAGGCTGTGATCCGAACGCATGAGAACAACCTCGAGCTGTTGCGCACGCAGGAGCATCCCGTCGTTTCGGCCGGCGCGCCTGACGCCGGTGAACTGAGGACGGAGGTAACCAGGCAGCCTGACGCCGTTTCGATCGAGCGCGGTGAACAGAACGCGCTGGATCGTGCGAGGCGCCTGCTGCGGTTGAGGAATCTTTCGATCGTCATCGCGGTGGCGGTCGCCATCGCACTCGGTCTCGCAGCGTCGTTCTTCGGCTTTCAGGCGGTGCATCCGCTCATCCGGCCGGAGAGCTATTTCATCGCGTTGAGCGATCTGTTTCATCATCACGAAGAGCAAGCATCCGTGATGATGGTGGCGATCGACAGCGCCAGCACATCGGCGTTAGGTGGCAGGCACGATGCCACGTGGCGGGGCCGGCACGCGACCGTTCTCGACCGGCTGGTCGGCGCTGGCGCGCCGGTGGTCGCCTTCAACATGTCCTTTGACACGGCGCCGGCGGCAACGCGGCAGGCGACCGATTCGCTCGCCGCGGCGTTTCAACGCGCCAGGTCGAACGGCGCGGCGGTGCTC
>JBGTNB010000004.1:0-3318 GCA_041743285.1 Gemmatimonadaceae bacterium | reverse complement strand
ACCGTGTTGGCGTCAGGCTGCTTGCGGATTGACACTTTCACGGCTGGAATGCCGTCGAGGCGTGCCCAGAGCCGCTGCTCCTGATGCGTGTCGGTGACGGTGGCGACCTCGGACAGCGGAACTCGCCGGCCACCGCCGATGTCGATCAGGACGTCCCGGATGTCATTCACGCTCCGGAACTTCCCCGCCGTCTTGCCGATCAGTTCCCGCTCCGTCGAGGCGATACGCCCTGCGGCAATGTCCTGGTTCTGCGCCCTCACCGCGGCGATCACCTCGGCGATGCTGATGCCGTACGACTGAAGCCGTTCCTGATCCAGGATGATCTGCACTTCCCGCACAAGCCCGCCTGACACATCTACCGAAGCAACCCCTTCGATGGTGAGAAGCTGTGTCCGCAGGCGGTCCTCGATCCAGGACCGCAGCGCAATCAGATCGCGGGTCGGCGAGGAAAAGCCGGCCTCGTAGACGGGAATCTGCGACGGGTCCGACTTGTAGATCGTTGGCGGGTCGGCTTCCTCCGGCAGGCGGCTGCGGGCACGATCCAGATTGGTGGATGCTTCCTGGAGTGCGAAATTGATGTCGGTGCCATAACGAAAGTGCAGGTTCAGGCCAACGCGTCCTTCCTGAACCTCGGTTTCCAGCCGGACGAGGTCTTCGGTGGTGCTCAGTGCCGCCTCGAGCGGCTTGGCCACCGTCTCCTCCATGACGCCGGGCTCTACACCGGAATTGTTCACGCCAACCCGGATCTGCGGATACACGATTCGCGGCAGCAAATCGAGCGGTAGGCGCGACACGAAGATGACGCCGAGGACGAGCATAACGCTCGCCAGGGCCAACGTGCCTATCGGGCGGCGAATCGACCAGCTTGGAAGCGAAGAGCGCTTCCGGGGAGGAGGTGATTCGTTCATTGGGTCACCTGCGGTGTACTCTGGGCGCTGATGCCCGGCTGCGCGGCATCACCGGCGGGCGAGCGCACTACGCGAATGGTCGCGCCGTCGCGCAGGTTGTTTTGTCCGGCGACGACGACCGAATCACCAACGTCGATGCCGTTGCGGACCTCGACACGTCCCTGATATGCCTCGCCGCGTTCGACCGTTCGGCGAGTCACGGTTGTGCCGCGGAGCAGATAGACTGCAGGCTGTCCGACCGTCTCGATCAGCGCAGTCGCCGGGATCATCAAGACGTTCTCGCGAGGACTGAGCTCAAAGCGTGCGCGTGCCAGGAAACCGATCGTCAGGATGCGTGCATCACCGCCGGTGAGCGCCACTTCTACCGGAACGAGGCGCGATTCGGGGTCGGCCGAAGGGAATACGCGGCGTATGCGGCCTCTGAAGGTGCGGTCCGGGTGCGCATCGACGAGAACTTCGACCGCGCTTCCGGTACTAAGCGCGGTGACGTCGAGCTCGGAGATCTGCACCAGCACAACCAGCGTGGAGCGATCTGCAATTGTGAACAGCGGTGTCTGCGTGCTCACAACATCGCCCGTTTCCACCAGCTTCTCCGTAATCACGCCGGCAATGGGGGCGCGGATGGTCGCGTAGCCGACCCGCGCTTTCAGCTGGTCGCGAGTTGCAAGCGCGGCGGTGAGTGCGGCTTGGTCACGATCGTATTCGGCGGCGGTGACGATCTGCTGTTCACGGAGCTGTTCCGAGCGCTGCGCCGTGCGCCGGGCAAGCTCGAGCGAAGCTTCAGCACTGGCCAGTTGGGCCTGCACTTCCCGGCTGTCCAGACGGGCCAGCACGGCGCCGGCTTGCACAGCATTCCCTTCCTCGACATGAACGGAGGTCAGTGCGCCGGATAGCTGGCTGTTGATTCCCACGGCGCGAATCGGTTGGATTGTCCCAGTCGCACTCACCGAGCGGGCAGCCGTGCCGAGTTCAGCGACGGCGAAGTCGATCGGGACAATCTGGGGCCCGCCGGGGCCCCCTTGGCCCCCCCGGCCCCCCCGGCCCCCGGCTGGTGTGGCGGCCTCGCTATTTTCGCTTCCGCACGCTGCGGCACCGGCGACGAGTAATACGAGTGCGAGAAAACGATGTTGAGAATGGAGCATGACGATCTATTGATCTGAAAGAGATTGCTTAACGATCACGCATGAATTTCGCCAACAGACGAATCGTGCCCCCTTGAGGCACGGTCAACTCCTTCAATACGCAGCGACCGGCAACCTTGTTGGCCGTAATGCGCAGGCTCCGCGGCCGCGCTCGCCGGGATGTCGCGAACCGGCTACCTTGGCGCCCCGATGACTGCTACTCCCGAACTGTCCCGCGGCGCCCGGCCGGATGCGCAGTCAGACACACACCCGGCACGCTGGCGGATGCTTGCCCTGCTCGCCGTTGCGGAGCTGCTTGGCATGTCGCTCTGGTTCGCGACGAGCGCCGTATCGGCGCAATATCGAGAGATGTGGCAGCTGACCGCTTCGGACGCCGCTTGGCTTACGACTGTGGTTCAGTTGGGATTCGTGGCGGGTACGGCGGCCAGCGCCGTGCTGAATCTCGCAGATGTGATTCCCACCCGTCGCCTGTTCGCGATGAGTGCGCTGAGCGGCGCGGCGGCCAACGCCATGGTGCTGACCGCGGATGGACTGCAGGGCGCACTGCTCTGGCGGTTCATCACCGGCGCGTGCCTGGCGGGAGTGTACCCGCCGGCGATGAAGATGGTCAGCACCTGGTTTCGTTCCAGACGAGGTCTTGCCGTTGGCACCATTGTCGGCGCGCTCACGGTGGGAAAGGCGCTTCCATACCTCGTGCATGCCGTGCCGGGCGCCGGCATCAGGCCGGTGGCCATCGTAGCATCGCTAGGCGCGGCGACCGCTGGAGCGCTCGTCTGGTTCGGCTATCGCGAGGGCCCGTATCCCTTTCCGCCGCGCGCCTTCTCCTGGGGGCTGGTCGGTGAAGTCGTGTCACAGCGCCGGTGGAGGTTGGCGACGGGTGGGTACCTCGGCCACATGATCGAGCTGTATCCAGCCTGGGTTTGGCTACCGGTGTTCATCGCATCGAGCGTCGCGGTAGCGGATCCGGGCGCTGGCGCGGCCGGCGAATCGATCGCGTCGGCAGTGGCCTTTGCCGCGCTCGCCGCCGGCGGGCTCGGGTGCGTCTGGGGTGGACTAGCCGCCGACCGGCGAAGTCGGGAATGGTTGGTTACGGTCGCGATGGGGGCGAGTGGAGCGTGCGCCATTCTGATCGGATTCACCTTCGGCGCGAGCCTGTGGATGCTCGTACCGATCGCGCTTGCGTGGGGCTTCTTCGTCGTCGCCGATTCCGCTCAGTTCAGTGTACTGATAACGGAAAGTGTGCCGCCTCACGCGGTCGGCACGGCCCT
>JBGTNB010000003.1:0-10945 GCA_041743285.1 Gemmatimonadaceae bacterium | reverse complement strand
AGCTTCGAGCGAGAACGTTCCATGCTCGAAGACCACCGGTCTGTACTTGAAAAGGAACTCGAACAATGCGTCGAGAGCGGCTTCCATTCATCGGCTCCGCGAGCGTGGGGCGATGAATCACGCTCTCCTGAGACTACGCATGGGAACGGCATGGCGCTGTTCCGCAGTTACGTCGGAGACGCAATCTGCGAACGCCGCCGCGAGCTTCGCACGCGAGGCGGGCCACTCTTACAACATCTTGACAGCGCGCGAGATGCGAGATTGGCGCGCTTCGCGGCTAAATGTCCGGTGGGAGATAACTAGCGAAGTCCTGAAACAACTCGATCCGGTTTCCCTCAGGATCACGGATCCAGGCAAAGTGCCCGTAGTCGTACTGTTCTTCCTTCTCGACTTCGATGTTCGCGTCGCGAAGTCGCTCGATCAGCGCCGGCAGATCGGGCACCAGATAATTGATGACGACGGCATCGCGCGCGTGCGCGCCTCCTTCTGGCCGGGGAAGAATCGCCCAGGTGGTGCGCAGGAGTCGCGCGTTGTCCGTCAGCTCTCGCTGCCGGAATTCGTGATAATACGCGCCCACCGCATCGTTGTATTCGCACTCGAGACCGAGATGGTCTCGATACCAGTCGGCGAGCGCCTTGGGATCGTCGGTATATATGAAAACTCCGCCGATCCCGCGGACGCCGAGCTCACTGGCTACGTCGCTCATGGCCTTCCGCTCCGATTAATCTGTAGAGGAGTTTCGGCAAGGACGGGACCAGTAGTCGAAAAATGTCGAAACGGTGAGCGAAAGGCACTTAACGCGCCTGATCCGGCCGCTTTACGCCTCTCGTGCGTTTGGTCCGTTTGCGGGCAAGTGAAAATACACGCGCTCGCCCTTGAACTTTTTCTTCTCCGGGTCCCACGGAAAAAAGATCACCACAGTGAACTCCACCCGGTTGCCGGACGCGGGAAGGTGAAGCCAGCGGGCGAGATGAGTGCCGGTTACCCTGGCCTCCTCACAAACCCCCTGCGGTCCGATCACGATGTGCGTCAGGTCGAACTTGATGTCGGGAAAAGCGGTCAGGAGCTGAGTGTAGAAATGCTCGGCGCCTTCATGCCCGGCCCAGCGGTGTCCCCCGGGAAACACCTCGTACACGCAGTCTTCGGTGAGCGTCGATAGAAGCCCCGCGATATCCCGTTCATCCTCGGCTATGGAGTGGCGCTTCCACTCCGACCGCACCGCCTCGTAATCGTCCTGCGTCACGTTCCGGCGCAACAGCTCCAGCACACGTTCCTCAGCCATCACCACACTCCTATGGGTTGCATAACGATTCTAATTGAATCCCGCATCCCGCACCCCGCTTCCCGCACCCCTTCCGCATCCCGCACCCCGCACCCCGCTACTCGAACCCCGGTTCGTAGATCTCCGACGACGCCGGACGCAGATGCTCGTTCTGATTGAGCGTGCGCGCACAGGTATTCCAGCGCAGGATTGCCTCGTCGTTGCCGGCGACGCTCAGACGCTCCGCTTCCTCGTACCACTCCATCGCCTCACGATACCAGTCGTAGGCTATCTCCTCGGAGCCGGGTACGCCAAGCCGGATCTGTGCCTTGGCCCGGCGCTCGCAGATGATGCCGTTGTAGTACGCTCGCTTGTACTCGTCGCGCACACGTGCCAGCGTTTCACGCGCGTCACGCACCCCGGCCGAAATCTCGGTGCCGTAGGCAAACTGATCGGTCAGCGAGAGCACCAGCATTATCAGCGCCTGCTGGCTCCCCGGATCGCAGTCGAGCGCATCGCGGCAGATGCTCTCGGCTGCCACGGGCTCGTTGAGCAGCCTGTAGCGCTCGGCTTTCTGCAGCGCCGCCGCTATTGCATTGCTCGTGATCGGTTTCAGCTCGAACATGACTTACCGCCTTGCGCCGGTCTGCGTTGGAATTCTACCTGACATCTGCGATCTGCGAAATCTGCGGCTTGCCTTACGAAGAACGAGAGCGGCGGCTGAAAATCTTTACCAGCTTGCCGATCGGGTCGAAGAACTCGTCCACCACCCGCTCCTTGAGCGGAATGATGGCGTTGTCGGTGATCGTGATGTTCTCGGGGCACACCTTGGTGCAGCATTTGGTGATGTTGCACAATCCGATTCCGTGCTCCTTACGGAGTGCCGGCACCCGGTCGGCTACATCGAGCGGATGCATCTCGAGCGCCGCCGCGTATACCAGATAGCGGGGCCCAATGAATTCGTCATGCATCGCGTGGTCCCGCAATACGTGACAGACGTCCTGGCACAGATAGCACTCGATGCATTTCCGGAACTCCTGCACCCGGTCCACGTCGCTCTGGGCCATTCGCCAGGTTCCATCGGGCGCGTCTGGGGCCCGCGGTTTGAATGGCGCAATGCGCTTCTTCACGGCGAAGTTCCACGACACGTCCGTCACCAGGTCCCGCACCGCCGGAAAGGCACGCATCGGCTCGACCGTAACCGGCTTGTCCGCCGGCAGCTCGCTCAGCCGCGCCATGCACATGAGCTTAGGCATTCCGTTCACCTCGGCCGAACACGATCCGCACTTCCCGGCCTTGCAATTCCATCTTACCGCCAAATCGTTGGCCTGTTCGGCCTGGATCTGATGAACGGCATCGAGTACGACCATGCCTTCCGACACCTCGGTGGTATAGTCAACCAGCTCGCCGCCTGACGCGTCGCCGCGCCAGATGCGAAACGTCCGATTGCGCTCCGCTACTGCCTGGGGTGCGGAAACGCCGGGAGCGGGAAGCGGCGCCGATTCGGCTGTCGCCGGATGACTCATTGCCGCGCGCGGCGCAGGAATCGCACGATCATTTCATCTCCTCGATTATCTGCTTCAGTTCGTCGGGCATCGGCGACACCGGTTCGCGGCTCAGCTCCATCGAGCCATCCGCCGCCTTGCGAATCAGGATGTTGAACGTGCCGTAGCGATCATCCTTCTGTGGGTAGTCATCGCGGAACTGGGCCCCGCGGCTCTCCTTTCGCTCCAGCGCGGCGCGCGTTACCGCCTCGCTCACCGTGAGCATGTTGCCGAGGTCGAGCGCGGTATGCCACCCCGGGTTGTATTCACGGTTGCCAGGCACGCCGACCCGCACGGCGCGCTGGCGCAGTTTCTCGATCACACCTAACGCCTCTTCCATCTCGCTCTCGCGCCGGACGATCCCCACCAGTTCCTGCATGCTCCCCTGCAGGTCGTTCTGAATCTGGAACGCGCCCTCGCCGCCCTCGGCTCGATCGAAGGGAGCCAGCGCCTCACGGGCCGCCTCATCCACCGCTGCGCCATCGATCGTGCCCGGCGCCGCTTTCGCCGCGAACGCGGCGGCGTATTCACCGGCTCGTTGACCGAACACCAGCAGGTCGGACAGCGAGTTACCTCCCAGCCGGTTGGCACCGTGCAGCCCGGCCGCTGCCTCCCCGGCGGCGAAAAGCCCGGGCACCGTCGACATCTGCGTATCGCCATCGACTCGCACTCCGCCCATCACGTAATGCGTCGTCGGTCCCACTTCCATCGGCTGGCGAGTGATGTCGATGTCGGCGAGCTGCTTGAACTGATGATACATGCTCGGGAGCTTCTTCTTGATGTGCTCCTCGGAGTTGGACATTCTGCTCTTGATCCAGGCGATGTCGAGAAACACACCGCCGTGAGGACTGCCGCGTCCTTCGCGCACCTCACGCACGATGCACCGGGCAACGTGGTCACGCGTGAGCAGTTCCGGCGGACGCCGTGCATCCTTGTCGCCAAGAACGTAACGCCAGCCTTCCTCCGGGGTATCGGCCGTTTGCGGTTTGTAGTTGTCGGGTATGTCGTCGAACATGAAGCGGCGGCCCTGGCTATTGACCAGAATACCCCCCTCGCCACGCACGCCTTCGGTGACCAGGATACCGCGCACGCTTGGCGGCCACACCATGCCGGTCGGATGGAACTGCACGAATTCCATGTCCTGCAGCGCCGCTCCCGCATTATATGCGAGCGCATGCCCGTCGCCGGTGTACTCCCACGAATTGCTCGTAATGCGAAATGCCCGGCCGATTCCGCCGGTCGCCACCACTATCGCCCTGGCTTTGAACAGTCGGAACCGCCCTCGCTCGCGCTCGTAGGCGAACGCTCCACACACCCGGTCGCCATCCTTCAACAGCTTCACCACCGTGCACTCCATGTGCACGTCTATCCCCTGGTGTATGCCGTGGTCCTGAAGGGTGCGGATCATTTCGAGTCCGGTGCGGTCGCCCACGTGCGCCAGCCTCGGATAGCGGTGCCCGCCGAAGTTTCGCTGGAGAATTCGGCCATCGGGTGTGCGGTCGAACAGCGCACCCCACGCCTCCAGCTCGCGCACCCGCGCCGGGGCCTCCTTTGCGTGCAACTCGGCCATGCGCCAGTTATTGACGTACTGGCCGCCGCGCATAGTATCGGCGAAATGCACCCGCCAGCCATCGCGGTCGTCGACGTTACCTAACGCCGCAGCAACGCCCCCCTCGGCCATTACCGTGTGCGCCTTTCCGAGGAGCGACTTGCACACCACCCCCACCCGGACTCCGGTCGCCGACGCGGCGATTGCTGCCCGCAGCCCGGCACCGCCGGCCCCAATGATCAGCACATCGTGTTCGACGGTTTCGTAAGCCGCCATCAGGGGCCCCTGCTCGCGCCCGGCTGACCAATGCGCATCAGAGAATCCTCCAATCGGTCCAGATTCCCATCGCGCACATCCGCACGTACAGATCGGCGAACGCCACCATTACGAGACTCGCCCACGCCCAGCGGTGATGGCCACGGGTAAGGCAGCTCGAACAATCGTAGGCCGCCTTGCGGACCGGTGCGCCAGCGAGCCGGTCGCGATACCCACCAATGATGTGTCGCAGCGAGTGGCAGCCGAGCGTGTATCCGCCCAGCAGAATGACGTTGGCGAGCAACACCAGTGTGCCGACGCCGATACCGAAACGCGTTCCCCCGGTAGCCTGATCGGCGAACTGCGTCGCCAGGTAGACGTCATACGAAAGCACGACGAGAAAGAGCAGCGCCACATAGAGCATGTAGCGGTGAACGTTCTGAACGATGAGCGGAAAGGACCGTTCGCCGAGATACTTCTTCCGCGGCTCCCCAACCGCGCAGGCCGGCGGATCAGCCCAGAACGACTTGTAGTACGTCCCGCGATAGTAATAACACGTCAGGCGGAATAACCCGGGGAAAGGCAGAATCAGCAGCGCCGGAGAAAACGGCAGCCATCCCGGCCACGCGGCCGGTTTGGGGCCGAACACCGCGTGCGAAGAAGAGCCGAATAATTCCGGTGAATAGAACGGCGAAAGGTACGGGCCATGGGTGTAGTACGCGTTCTGGAAAGCAGCCCACGTCGCGTAGACGATGAAGCCAAAGAGGATCGTGAAAGTGATGGCGGGATTTACCCACCAGGCGTCGCGGCGCATGGTCTCGCCGAAACCGCGGTGAATTATCGGCAGCGGAGCGTGCGTCATTGCCCAGGAATGATTGGAAAAGAAGCCGACCGGAACCGCTCCGAAAGCGGGAGTGATTCGTCAGGCGTTTGGCTGGTTCTCGACCTTCGTCGCAATTCGACCACGGCAAGGCGCCGTTTGCTTCTCACCGTTCTTCTTACCGTCATGCGATGGCGCTGGCCGGCGGAGCGGTGGGGGCGGCGGCTGGCCAGCCTGGGGCCGCACGAATCCGGCGGATCTGATGCCCGTGATGAATCAGGTGCATCTCAAGGAACTGCAACGTGTCCAGGATGGGAAGTGGTCCGCCGATCGGATGCTTGAACACCAGCAGATCGAGTTGCGGCTCGGTGATGCGGGCCAGATAGCTCTCGAGCGCCGCCCGCGCCGCCTCCCAGCGGGCCACCAGTTTCTCGACCGGAACGTCCGTGACAGGAATGATCGCGGCGTTCGGTGCCTTGACCCGGATCGGGCGGGGACCTAGCAGCCTAACCGCCACCCACCGCAGGCGATGCACGAGCGTTCGGCCGTTAGCCGGACGGGGGGCCTTGAGAGTCAGAAACTCCAGCGTACCCTCCTCCACCAACACCAGATGCTGTATCAGCGCCGCGAGCGACCAGCTTCCGGGTGACGGCACGAAGGCAAGTTGCGCCTGTGTATGCGCGAGCAGTTCGTCCAGCAGCGCGTGACGCTGCCGCTCCAGGCGATCGAAAGACGAGCGCAGAGTGGATAGCATGCCTGAGTCTCGAGGTTTTACGCCCACGCGAGGTCGTCAGCCGGCATGAGCGCAGGGTCATTCGGAGAATATCGCGCGCCTCGGCAAGTGCAAGGCGCGGCCTCAAGCCGGCGGGCGCTCCGTGACACGCAGAGCAGCTCAAACCTTTTCTATCTAGCCGTGCTCTAATGCCTTGAGGACCGGTTCTTCTTCAGAAGGAATTCTACATTGTAGAATGTTCTACATTGTAGAAACTTTTCCCGCACTCTGCAGTACGGCATCCACATGACGCGCACCGCCAGTCGGAGAAGCGCAGCAGCGCTACCGCTGAGCCTGCTCAGGGCAATGCTGCCTGTAGCCGAGCGAGCCGAGGTACTCGAGGACCTCGTCGCCGAGCATGCAGAGCGTGCGGCCGCGAACGGGCTCCGGCAAGCCGACCGGTGGCTCTGGCGGCAGGTGGTCCGGTCACTACCGGCGCTGATAAAGCGCAGCTGGTGGCGGGGATGGAGTGGTTTCGAGCCTCGAGCCAATCGCATGCAACCAGGAGGGCCTCCCATGGAAGGATGGATCATGGATTTGCGTTTCGCGGTGCGCCGGCTTCGCACGCGGCCGACCTATGCGCTGATCGCGATCCTGACGCTCGCTCTCGGCGTAGGAGGAACCTCCGCCGTCTACAGCATCATCCGCCGGCCGCTCTGGGAGCCACTGCCTTACGAGCGGGCCGACGAGGTGGTGCAGTTCTGGAATTCCAGAGACTGGTCCGAGGCCGAGTTCGTGATGCTTCGTCCCGATATGCCCGCCTTCCGAACGGTCGCTGCGCACCGTCCGGAGGACATCATCCTGGAGCGCGATGATGCGCCGGCGCGGCTGCTGCCCGGCATTTCCACCTCGGCTGAGCTGTTCGAAGTGCTTGGTGCCGGCCCAATGCTCGGACGTGGATTTCAGGCGGGAGACGATCTGGCCGGCGCCGAGCCGGTGGCCGTCATCAGCCATGGATTGTGGCAGGAGTTGGGCGGAGATGCGTCGCTGATCGGGCAGCGGTTACGCCTCGACGGAGCCGAGCGCACGGTGATTGGCGTAATGCCGCGCGGTTTCTGGTTTCCCGATCCAGCTGTCCGTTTGTGGGTGGCCGAGGAGCTCAATCCGGAGAACCGGTCTGGGAACTACACCCTGGTCGGCGGACTCGCTCCGGGGCAGCGGCTGGAAGCGATGGCACCCGCGCTCAATCGCATAACGACGGCGCTCGGCGAGCAATTCGATTATCCGGAAGGGTGGGACAAGACTCGTAATGCCGCGCTGACGCCCTTACGCGAAGCGCTGGTCGGCTCGCTGCGGCCGGCACTGCTGGCCACGCTGGCCGTCATGGCACTCATTCTGATCATAGCCTCGGCGAACGTTACCGCCCTCATGCTCGGGCAGGTGGACGGCCGGACGACCGAGCTGGCCGTACGCTCCGCGCTTGGCGCGGATCGGATGCGTCTGGTACGTCAGGTCGTAGTGGAGGCATTGTTGCTAGGCACGCTCGCCGGATTGGTGGGAGCATTGCTGGCGACGCTCGGATTTCGGGTAATGGTGGGCGCGATCCCGCTTGGCGCATGGGCGGAGCAGGCTTCCATCGACTGGCCGCTGCTCGCCACCGCCATGGGCGTCGCCACAGTTGCCGCGGTCGCCATCGCGCTCGTCGCCGCGGTATCGGTATGGAAGGGTGACCTGCGCGGAGCGCTCGTCCGTGCGAGAACGTCGGGAATCGGTGGGCGTGGCGGCCGGCTGGAGAGCGGACTGGTAATCGCGCAGGTAGCGGTTGCCATGCTCATCGCCGCCGGCGCCGCCCTCCTGTTCAGAAGTGTCGACAATCTGTATGCGGTCGACCCGGGAGTAGATGTGCAGGGGGTGGCGGTGGTGGACGTTGCCATAGGAGCCACGACGCCTCCACCGGAGCGCAGGCGCATCATTACAGAAATCATCCGCCAGTTAGGCGAGATTCCCGGCGTGAGCTCCGCCGCCGTCACGCAAAAGCTTCCTCTGCGAGGCTCCGGCGACAACTGGGGAATCAGCGTGGTGGGCCGGCCCGACCTGCCAAGCAGCACGACGTCGTTCCGGATAGTGTCGTGGGACTATTTCAGCACCATGGGAATTGGCGTCCGCGAGGGCCGGGTGTTCGACCAGGGCGATCGGCTCGACGGAGAGCTGGTGGTGGTCGTCAACCAGGCGCTCGCCGACAAGTATTTCCCTGGGGAGAGCTCTCTCGACAGGCAACTGGAAACCGGATTCGGTTCGCCGGAGCGCATAATCGGGATAGTGGATAACGCCGCCGAGGCGGCCCTTACCGACGAGCCAGCGCCAGCGCGCTACATGTTGTTCGCACAGCTGCCGTATGTGGCTGAAGCTCAGACATTCGTGATGCGCACGGCTCGTCCCGCTGATGCCGAAACGGTACTGGAGTCCGCACAAAGCGTTATCCGTGGCCACTCCGGCATAGCGGTTCAGGAAGCTACCACCATGCGGCGCGTCTTCGATCGCGCGATGGGGCCAGTGAGGCAAGTGCTGTCCATGTTTGCCATCCTTTCGGCCGTCGCGCTGGTGCTCGGCGCGGTGGGCGTGTACGGAGTGATCTCGCACTTCGTCTCGAGACGGAAGCGCGATTGGGGAATTCGCATTGCGCTGGGGCTGGCACCGGCGCGCGTGATGAGGGCGGTGGTCGGACGAGGCGTCTGGTTGATGAGCGTTGGCATCGTCGTGGGATTGCTCGCCACGGTCGCGGTGGCGCGGCTCTTCGGGTCGTTCCTCTACGGCGTTGGCGCGGCGGATCCGATCTCTCTTGCAACGGCAAGCCTGGCCCTTCTCGTGGTCGGCGTGGCGGCGGCAGCCATCCCTGCCTGGCGAGCAGGCCGCACCGACCCACTGCTCGTGCTGAGGGACTCGTGAGCGACACCTGCAACCGGAGCCCGACTCGTGACCAGTGATGCGCCGCTTGGAGTATTCGAGGAGCAGGTGATGCTGGGCGTCATTCGCACGGGCGATGAAGCCTATGGCATGAACGTCCGCCGGGAGCTGGAGCGCGTCACGGGGCGGGAGGTATCGATAGGTGCCGTGTACGCCACGCTCGACCGGCTGGAAGCGAAGGGGCTTGTGACATCGCGCCGCGCTCCTGGTGGAGCGCGGCGCACTTTCGCCGTTATGCGTCCCGGCATGGTTATGCTCGCGGAAACGCGGGCGATCCGGGAGCGCCTCTGGCGTGGAATCGATCTGGCGCGACTGCCGGTGCTGGCGTAGGCCCGGATCAGTCGCTCCGCAACGCTACAGTCGGATCCACGCGAGCCGCGCGCAAAGCCGGAATCATGCTTGCCAGCGCGGCCACCATCAGGAGTCCGACCGCGACAAATGTGAACACGGCGGGGTCTGTCGGTGACACGTCGAACAGGAGTGGCCCGACCCATTTTCCAGCAAGCGCGGCGACCGCGCCACCGATGAGAATTCCGGCGACTGTGAGCTGCAGCCCCTCGCGCAGGATCAATCGCACGAGATCCCTCGCCTCCGCTCCAAAGGCCACGCGAACGCCCAGCTCGTGCGTGCGCTGCGTGACGTTATAGGCGATGACGCTGTACAATCCGATCGCCGCCAGCACCAGCGCGAGGCCGCCGAAGGCGACGAACATCGTGGCTCCCAACCGCCACGAGCGAATCGACGGCCCGAAGATCTCGCTCATCGGGCGCACTGTCACGTACGACGATCCTGGCATCAGCTTCTGAAGCGAGCGCCTGACCGATTCAGCCGACTGCTCGGCGTCGCCGCGCACACGCACGAACAGTCCACCCTGAGTTGCCGCCATCTGGTCGACCGGCCTGTAGTAGTAGAGGTGCTTGTCCTCGACGAAATCGTCGGACGCCCGTATGTCTTCGGTGATCCCGACGACGGTGGTACAGGGCATCGTGTCGGAGCCGACCCGCACGCACTCGCCTAACGCCTCACTGTCGGGCCACAGGGTGCGAGCCATCGATGCGCTTACGACCATGACCCTGGGCGCATCCTTCGTGTCGGTGGGTTCGAGACCGCGGCCGCGCAGCAGCCGCGTGCCCATCGTCGACAGGATCTCCGGTGACCCCGCCTGTATGTTGAACGAGCCGAATTTCGTCATCGTCGCCGAGTCGATTCCAGCGACTGTTATCGATTCGTTCCACGTCATGTAGAACGGCACGGTCACGGCGCGCGCGGCGTCGGCGACGCCGGGAAGCCCGGCTGCGTCATCCCTCAGCCTGTTGCGAAGCGATGTCTTCTCAGCATCGCTCAGCGACTCGCCACGCTCTTCCACCGACACCCAGAGAAGTGGATCGATGTCGTATCCCATTCGCAGCGAGCTTACGTTGTCCAGACTCCGAATGAACAGTCCCGCTCCCACGAGCAGCAATACAGACAGGGCGCCCTGTGTCACCAGCAGAGCGATGCGGGTTTTGGACCGGTGATAGGTTCCCTCGCGCGCGCCGGACTTGAGCGAGGTGGTCAGATCGCCGCGCCCCGAATGAAACGCTGGCGCTATTCCGGTGAGGATGCCTACCACCACTACCGCCACTGCCGCGAACAGAATGGTGCGGCCGTCGGCCACCGAAATGCTCTCACCCGTGGGAAGGAACTGGGAGCGGAGGACCGCACCGCCCCACTGGGCGATGATCAGGCCGGCAATTCCACCTAACGTCGCAAGGATCAGACTCTCTGTCAGGAGCTGCCTGACCAGGCGCGTGCGCGGCACCCCGAGCGCGAGGCGCACGGCAACTTCACGCCGCCGGCG
>JBGTNB010000002.1:0-1955 GCA_041743285.1 Gemmatimonadaceae bacterium | reverse complement strand
TGCGACAACGTCTGGCGCCGATCGTAGTCCTGGGCGCCGCGCATGATTTGCTCTACGAGGGGCTGCACCAGCTCTTGCGTTCCAGGAAGACTGACCGTGCTCGGATCCGAGACGGCTGCGGCGGCCAGAGTTCGCAGCTCTTCCGGACCGCTGGTGGAGTAATCGATCAGGCGGTCTTGCAGAGGAGTGTATGGAATGCCGGCTGCGCCTTCGAGAGACAATCGCAGTTTGGGCAGGTCGTTGCTTGCTTCCGCTTGCCGAAAATGACGGAAAGCGGCTTTGCCAAAAAGGTTTGAGCTTCCGGGCGTGACATAGCCCATCTGGCCGGGGCCGCCATCGCCGCCGGTCGTATTGAAATAGGTGCCTGCCACAGCGAGCAGCCGGCGTGCCAGCCGATCCTTTGTGGAAGCGGCGACCTTCGCATCGTCCAGACGCGACTCCAGCGCCTTGAACAAAAGACTGAGTTCCGGATACTGATGCTCCTCGCTGGCATTCGCCTTGTGCCCGTTGGCTATGAACAGGGCGTGGCTTTGGTACCGGAAGCAATTCTCGACCAGTGCATTAGACTCGGGTGAGAGCAGCTTCCGTGCCCATGCTCGCTGAAGGGGCTCGCGAAGCGGCGGGTTCCAGACCCACCATTGCCAGGCCGCTTTGGCGGCCCAGGCGCGAACGCCTGGATGAGGATCGTCGTTCAACGCCTTGCCCAGTAGCTGCGTCAGGCTTGCCTTGTTGAAGCGTGGCTCAGTCATCACGGCATCGGCACGCATGCCCAGAGCCTTCACAATGCTTTCCCGAGTCAAATCGTCTCCGCGTGCGAAGGCCTCGAATAGTGCTGAAAAACCCTCGTCATCCAACAGCGTCTGTTCCATGGCCCAAGCTGCGGCGTCGCGAACCATCTTGACGCGATCGCCCAGAGCAGTGACCAACGTCCCGGCTCCCTTTGCGCTGTGAATGCCGCCCAGGCCCATGACGCCCCAATAGCGCACCCAGGGGCTTGAATCCTGAGCTGCCTGAATCATCAAATCGGCAAACGCCGGCTCGCCCGAATGCGAGAGCATGCGGGCTCGGGCAATTCTGGTTCTCAGGCTCTCCTGAGGTTGTGCTTCGAAGGTTGATCGGATCGGTTTCTCAGGAGTCACCGGGTACAGCCGAGACAACGCATGCAGCACGTAGGCTGTGGTCACGAAGCCGGTTTGCGCCGTCTTGTTCCACCTTCCATAAGGATCCTGTTTACTTAGCAGGGCCTTCACGCCCCGCGCGATTGCAGGATCGTCCGTTCCAAATCCTAGAGCCTGCAGGGCGATAAGCCCGAGCGCTGTAGGCGCCGGATCGAACTGTCCGTCGGTCTTCCAGGTTCTTCCGTCGTCTGCAAGTTTGCCTGGATCAAATCCCCAAGTTCCGTCTGGATTTTGCACGGCTCGCAGCCGCACTTCGTCTTTGACCAGCTGTTCTTGAATCCGAACCAACAACTTCTGCGCCGCTTCGGCGTCCCTCAAAGTATAAACGGGAAATTCGGCTGGCTTTGGAGTCGCGTCGGCTGCGGCGGGCTTCCCTGCAGCTGGAGCCGGCGTTGGGGCTGGCGGCGGTGGCAGTGCCTGCTGGGCTTCGCGGGCGCTGCGGTTCTGAGCGAGGTAATCTTTCGGAAAAAACCGTTGGAAGAACTCGATGCGGTGCGCCACGTCGTCCGAGTATCTGGGCTGCACCGCTAGCAGTTTTTCGGCCTTCTCCTCCAGCGCCGCAAAGTAGCGTGGGTGGCCGGTCCGGTCCCAGGCGGTTCGAAGGATTTCGCCGGCGTAGTTGTACACAACCGATTGCCCTACGTTTGAACCGGGGCCGGCGGCATTAATGCCGCTGGGGTCGGCGGTTTGGAGCACGTGGTTCGCGGCACGGATTGCCTGCATGGAATGCAGCTTTCGTGCCGGCCATGTGCGTTCTGCCGTGCAAACGTTGTGTCC
>JBGTNB010000001.1:0-8340 GCA_041743285.1 Gemmatimonadaceae bacterium | reverse complement strand
ACTCGGCGCGAGTGCATTACGCCTGGGTGGCGAGGGCGTGGTCGCGCGGGGACCCGGAGTTTCGGGAACGGGCGGGGCGGGCACGGGGCAAGGCGCGGTGATTAGGGAACCTGTGGACACGGGTCACGAGGAGCTCCCCTTTCACGGCCTTGTAGCGATTCCCGTCGGTTCTGGCGACATCGGGCAGCGCCGCTTCGCCCGGAAACCGCTCACGCTCGGCGCAGTGCTCATCGCCGCGGCGATGGCGATGATGGCGAGGATCCAGCCTGGCGACGAGTACGTGTCGGCGGCGCTTTCCACAGTTATCGTGTTCGGGCTCTGCCTCTCAGCGACGGTCGCGCCGGTCACGTCCGCCGCCCTCTCCGCCGCAACCGCCAGGCGCCGGGATCGCGTCAGGTATCAGCAACGCCGTCGCCCGCACAACAAAGGTGCTGGCGGTGGCGGCATCGGGCCGTGCTGCTGCTCGTGGCGACGCCGCAGAAGTGGGGCTGGTGAGGAGGGCGGCGCGGGTGGTTCCAGCGACGACGTTACGCGTGGCGCAAGTTGAGCAGGGCCGGCGGTCACATCGCCGGATGATCGAGTCCAACCGCATCCAAATTCTTTCCGTTCCTCAGCCGTGGAGCGCATTCTCGCACTGTCGTTACGCTTCGCCTGCATATCGCAGGCAAAGTAAGAGATCAATAAACCACGTGAGCCGCCGGACACCAGAAGGGGCTAGGCTTGATCCGAGATACGTCCTAATTGCCGAGACCTAACTTCGCACCGGACACACTGAACATGATCGCGAAATCCCACTTGTGGTCTTCCTCAAAAAGCTCATCAACAGTCGTATCGTCTGGAACAGGTAGTCCAACGCCGAAGCCCGGCTTTAACTTCTTTATTGGCACGCGCCCCCAGCCAAGTCCCACGCGGAAACTGTCGCGATAGCTCACTGTCCCGAGCAGCATCAGATCTTTGATCGCTCCCTCTCCTCCGATCACGTTCGTGCCGACACCTACGCTCAACGCCACCTGCCGCAGCTCTTCGAAACGATCCCAAAGCGTGATCGTTGCCATACCTCCCAGACGCGGCTGCAGCTCTGTATCCTGATCGCTGAGCATTAGGCTGCCGTCCTGAATCGTATACGAGCGAAGGTCGTCCCGCTGCACGAGGAACGAGGCCGGGTATACCTCGATGAGCGGGCGTTCAAAGATGGCATCGACCGTAAGCTGTACGTGTTCATTGCTACGCAACGTGGTCTTCACGCCGTCGTTTGCGCCGAACTTAAGCGTGAACGAGTTTCGTCCATCACGCACTTGCGAGCATTCCCTGTGTGAGGGACTCGCCTTGTCGTAATCGTCGACAGTCTTTTGCGAGAGGGTTACGGACTTCTTAGCGTGTTCTACCAGTATGGGGACCGTGAGTTTCCACATGTCCAGCGCTTTCTTTTTCTCTTCGGCCACCGCTTTGTCGCTGCCGAGTTCTGCTTTCCGAAGTGTCGCCTCCGCTAGCGCCTTCTCATTTGCTTCCTTAACTGCACCTGTCTGCGTCGGGATCTCCTTTGTGAGTTTCGCTATCGTGCTATTCAATTCAGACGATTGCTGATCCTTCTCGTTGATCTCAGTTGTCAGAGCGGCGGATTCGGTTTCTATGGCCTTGGTCGCATCTACGTGCAGTCGGTCCAAATATTCGCCCAACTTAGGATTGCGGAGACGCCCTTCCGTAATTGGGATTGCACGGATGCCGGCCTTCGCAAGAAGGAGCCCATGGTTGTTCGCAACGCCTCGCTCTTCGTCTAGATCACCAGGTGCTGCGGCCTCGGCGACTGCCTTGGACAACAGGTCAACGTCAGCCGCAATGACACTCATTGCATTGAACAGCTTAGTTAACTGCCCAGGTAGGGCCATTTGCGAGGCATCAGATGCGGTCGCCACACCCAACTTACCGAGAATGCCAAGCGCCAATTGGGCTTCTGGAGTCAGTTGTAAGAAGGTCGGATCGAGAGCTGCGTTGAAGTCATAAGCGAAGACCATTGGATTCGCATTTACGACTACCATACAAACACTGCTGCCGGAGGGCCGCACGATATGAAGGGACCGCCCATCGCGCATGTCCACACGTCCCTGTTCGTCTACTAATCGCACGATGCGCGACGGTGCTCCATGAAAAACGCGAACCTCTAGCGTATCGGGACTCTGCGCGTCAATTGACGATCGCACCGTGGCCGCGCTCAGTACTACAAGCAACACCAAATAGCGTCGATAGCTGCGGTGACTCTCCAACATCATCGTACTCCTGTGAGTGTACAGATGCTCTCGCGGAACGCGTGCGCGCTGCTCGCCGTACTCGCGCCTCGCGGTGCCCTGCCATACCGCTTAGTATGATCCGAAAGCATGGCAATTCGATCAAGGCACTTCACGTCAGCAGGACAAGTAGCCTCGATGGTTCTGAAGTCGGCTTGTGTGTTTCGATAGCCATAGCTCCTTGGCGAGAATGCCGGAACGTCGCGGTATCCATGGTTCGCACCGAACCAGTGTGTCAACTCATGCGCGAGCGATTTCTGACCGAGGCAGCGGCGTAACACATAAGCGTAGGGTAGCACGGGCCTGTCCTTCAGCAGCACAAAACCCCCTCCACAAGCGTTGTCGTCTACCCGCTCGAGTACGAGCAGGCCTCCTGTCGCACGGTGCTCCGCCACGGCGGCCACCAATTCTCTGCTTGCCGCTGAATTAGCCGTTTCGATGTCGCGGAGCACTGCCTGACTACTGCCATTCACGTCTGTCTCCAGGAAGATCACCCGCACACTGATATCGCGTATGATGTTGCTCTCGCGAAACACAAGGATTGCTTCCGCCACAGCGTTCTGAATCTCACGCTCAAGCACTGCTCTACCCTTCACTGGCACGACTGACGATGGTATGGCTACGACCAGCGTGAGATCGCGTGGAGCGCAGCTCGTAGACTCCGACCTGGCCGGTTGTCTAGATGCCTCGACGCCGCTAGGACGCACCTCATCCAAACGTAATCCCGCCCCTTTGGGCGAAGCCCTCGGCTCGAGTGGTGGGGCCTCAGGCATGTAGCTCGCGGTATCTTGAGTGAATATGACGTCGCCCAGATCGCCGCTGCGGAGTTGCCACCTTTCGTTGCGCGAAGTTAGCTCGCCAACCACAAAGGAATCGTGTGAGAAGATGATCGATATCGAACTATCTGCCGAGAAGCCATGAAAGATTGTCGGCACGCGGTCTGGTCCGCCGATGCGTTGAACCGACAATGTCGACACAGCGACGCCAGGTATGCGCAACGTCATAAGGCGCGCTTCTGCGCCCTGCGGGAGCAAGGCAGAATTGAGGAGATACCGTTCGCTCGGCACTCGCAGAAACTCGCGCACTTCCTGGGGCTTTTGCGCTAAGAATCTCTCAACCATTAACGTCCTATCGACGCTGCTGAGAGAATCGGTAGTCGCCTCCATCCACAGCTGAATATCTCGCTGGGTTCCGACCATCGTTGGACGACCGGCCAGCTTGGCACTAAGGTTTCGCGAGTCTTCCTCATCAAGGGTCGAGAAGAGAGGCGCAGCGTCCGTTCTCAGTTCGTCCTGACTGCATGCCGTGACCGAAGCGCATGAGAGGAGTACCCATGCTAGGCCCACCTTCATACTGCGCATAATTGCACTGGGCATGTTGTACCCGCCATGGCGTGCTAAAGGGGACACGTACAGATCGCGGGAACGAAGGCGCTGTGTGTGAACCCCGTGAAGAGTTCAACTACCCTGAGATAAGACTTCTATCAGGTCAACCCTCCCCGACAGCGCACGCTCGCCGCAGGGCACCCATACCGCGCGTGATCTCCAGGACCTGGAAGTGGGGCGCAGACAACATCGGAGGCACAGCACAACTGGGAGGAAGCCCGACTAAACGTTCTTGCGCAGCAGTCCTTCGTGACGGTAGCCCATTAGCCCATAGCCTACGGCCACTCACTTTCGGGGACGCGTGCACCGCAGGACCCCATCGCGCACGATTGCATAGGTCTCGCCGACTTCCGCCGACCGATTCTTAGAGCGAGCGCCATTATGCCATAACGATTCCTGTACGTCAAGCCCAGCGCGTTACGTACGATATCTTAAAAATTCTTAATGTTAGGGATATGCGCCTGCCGATCATCCGGCGGATAACCTATACCCCAACCTACGTTTAGCTCTCCAATGTGCTAGGTTTCAGATTGCCGGCTTGCTGCTGAATGAGTGGGGGCCTGGGCACGAGCGACTCACCCCCGCGGCACGTGGCGCGTCGCCCGACGGCAGGGTCGCAGGATCCCACTTAGTGACTCGACTGAACTACCCCCTGCTGGCCGCTTACGCCGGTGTTAGCGGGCGATCGCCGTGCCTCACGTAGCAACTCAAAGCCGCAGAGTAGCTCGCGAAGGCTGGCAGTCGGACTGACAAACCGGACGGGCACCGTAGCGGCCCCCGCAGTCGCGACGACGCATCGACCGCGGCGACCTGATGCCGCGTGCGCTCGGGGGCACAGAGCGGTGCGTGCCTAACGTACTTATAGGCGGCGCGCTCTTACGACGGAAGCGCACGGCGATCATTCGCGTGGCTGTCCGATGCCCACCCAGCAGAATGAGCATTGGAACTTCGGCTTTGTGATTGATCTGTTAGCGGACGGCCAGAGTGGGCTGCCTTACGCTGGTGGATAGTTCCCCCGGGAGCGTCCGGTTATGGATGTCGATTCGTCCCTTCCGGGTCAGTGGGTGGTCGGAATGCTGAGGGGGTGATCGCGAATCGGGGAATGCCGCGGATCATCACCATCGACAAAGGGCCCGAACTCGCGGCAAAGCGCTCCGATTCCTGGGCCTATCGTAATGCGTGCTGCTGGCTTCATGCAGCCCGGCAGCCGGTGGCGAGGCGAGAGCCGTTCGCTCGCAAGGGGGTGGGAATTAGGATCAAAGCTGTCGCGGCTCACCCCATCTGAAGAAGAAGACCCAGATTCGGATGTAGTTGCACACACCGCGCACGACGAGATCAAACGGCTGTCAGCGATCGTCTTACTCTTCGCACGAGCGTTGACAGCGGGTGCTGGCGTCGGAGGCGATCCTGCTAATGCCGCGGTGCATAAAGGCCGAAATCGGCGGCGATGTGGCTGCCGGCGCCTCGGGCCGATCCGGTGGTTCCGGCAACGACTTCCCGCATGGAGTAGGCGAACGATATCGGAGGAACGCGGATCAGCAGCGCAGGATCAGCGCGGCCGGACTGGCAGCCATCGAACCGAACATCGGACGATAGTACGAGCAGCGGCCGATTGTTCTCCAACAATGGTTTGCGAGACAACCTGGTGGCATCGAACAATCTGCTAACGCCGACCGAGACTTTGGTGGCGCTGACGGAGCGGTGCTCAGCTTCGACAGCACTGAGCTCGATGTGCAAGCGTTAGGAGAGAAATGCGGCTCGTACAGGCGGGACAAGCATCGGGAAACTACGACAGGTGCTGGTCGATAGTTTTGTGCTCACCCGTAAGCGGACCTACATAGTCGAAGGATTGGATTGCCATTGGCGAGAAGACCGCCTGAAATCCGTTGCTTCAATGACCCGCTCATTACGCAAGACGTGACCGATCCGAATAAGCTTCTAGGGTAGCTCAGGCGAGGTCTGCCTGAAACTCGCGGGAGAAGCATTAGGCTGTGGAGATCACTACCGAATGGTTTCGTTTGCGTCAGCACTCTCGCTGGTAGCGGAGAAGTCGGCAGCGAGAGGCTTCTCCTTGCCCACAACAACATGTGAGCCATCAGCGATATACGGCTGAGATGAGTCGGCCGGGCGACGCGATCGTCGCTCCTCAACCCAAGCGCGAGTTTCCTCGGCAAATAGAGAAATTTCCTGCTCAGACATTTGTGGTTGGATAGTAGTGGGTACGCCAAAAAATCAAATGTGCTCCTGCTTTTCATCGTCGCCGAAATACTCCCCGCGCGCGGTGGTCAGCCTACCAAAGTCTACGAGGGGCTTACTCAACAATCGGACGATCGGGGAGACCAAGGCGTAAAAGGTCTGATAGTACTCGAGTTCCGCGCCAAGTACGTTTGGCTCGCTACAGTCAATGTTTAGCACGCCGACCGGATTCTTCTGATCCCCGATCCGAAAGCTGACGAAGCTCTTTACGTTTTCGCCCAATCCACCTGCATGGAAGTATTCAGCTACCTCCGCGATTGTCGATTGAGGAAGTCCTTCGCACTCCGCTGCCATCAACTGGGTATCTACCTGAGCACTTTGTGTACCTGTCAGGAGCGCCCAGGGAGCGCCGGGAAGCGCAAGTCGATTACCCCGGCGGTCTCTCGCAGACCTGGGTACCGGAAGTGATATGCACGGCACCGTACGCTTCGGGAAGGGGGAGAGATCGGTCAGGAGTAGCTTCTTCGGCATATACAGCACCGCTAGGAGCGAAGAATTCGCATCCTGGTGTTCCTGATCGAAAAATCGGAGGTGTTTCAGAACCGCTTGAGGGAATGGCGGCTTGAGCACCAGCATGATGTTGGCCCCGTAGGCCTTCTTTTGAGGAGCCAGGGTGAACTCGGAAGCCATTGAGGCAGCCAAATTCAAGACCAACTGGATTCCGGCTGACAGATTGCGAATTCTGACTTCAGGAGGCTCTGTCGGTGTGTGCGTGCCCGCGATGGCGCCAGCAGCTCTGTCGTAATATTCGGGATAAATTGTGAAGACAGAATAGTTAGGGGACCTGTGGATCGCGCCAGTCAGCTGGTCAAAGCGATTCGATTGGGTTTGATCTTCACTTCTCAACCGAAGGTAGAGAAAAATGGTCCATAAAAAAACTGCCAACCAAAACAGCACCACTGGCCAGTGAACATCCCCTCGATCGGAGCCGACAACTAGCGTGCGCGTCGCGTCTGCTACCTCTCTTGGCCAGACTGACAGGATGGCGCCCAATCCAAAGGCCCCAAACGAGAGAATGGCAGCCGCTATTGGCCGACTAATGATCCTCATCTTTCGAAAGGATAATGATCAATCATTGTGACAGACGCGGACCGAGCATCGGTTCAAAGGTCTTCTGATCAGCTTTCCCCACGTCTCACGAATCCCGTTATGGTTCATCGGAGCCAACATCTGCGTTCAATCGTTCAACAACAGGATCGCCGGTCTTGACATAGCTGTCTTTCTCGTCGAGATCTTCCCATGTGGCCTCGTCGGTCCTAAGCGTCTCATACTTAGTGATCCACCTTTGCGGTAAGAAAAGTTGGGTAATTGCAGATGCGCTGGCTCCTTGACCTCCAACGTTGACCTTTTGCTTTTTGAACGTGGAAGCAACGCACAACTCGTCTTGGACGCTAGTCACACGAACTCGAACTTTCGGCCTATCCACCGAGCCTAGGATTCGGCCCGAATCCGGATCAACGATTTGCTCACCCTTGCGATCAAGTACTTCGAAGACGGCTCCGACGCCCACTCCAACCTTAGTCCCAACATTCAGGACGAGCTCACGTGAGTTGAGAACTCTCGCAACCTTGCCACGAATTGGCTCTCGATCACCCATCATTCTTCACTCTCCAAGCTGCCAGTTCGATCACGCGCTTTTGCTTCCAGCTCAGCGACTGCATCCGGCACGACGTCGCGCCAATCCTCGAGTGAATCAGCTGCCGTAGAGATCTGTTCGATGACCATAGCGTGCAGAACTTCGAGTATCACAGTACCTGATGAATGGTTGGACGCTCGAGAAGTCTCTATGATCTGCGCCAGTCGGGACATGCCCCCCGACAGTGAAACGAGACGGCGGAACGCGGACCTGGCGTGCGGCTGTAGAAGTTCACGGGATGCTTCTCGAGCGGAGTGCTTTCCGAAGATATACGATCCAAAAATGCCAAGCGCGAGCGAGATTGACTGGAGCAGCGCAAATTCGAGAGCGGTCGGTGAACGAGCGGCCGCGAGTACGACGCTGCCTGTCGACACAGCTACGGCGGCCGAGAGTAGGATAACTGGTAGGCCTAGCCACGATTTGCGTTCTTCGATTCTGTTCATTTTCCGATCAGTCGGGATCTCGTTTACAATGGGATGCGTTAAGCGCGTTCCGGCGAGATTGTCACCACCAATACAATCTCAGGTGCCTCTCCGCCCCAGCCTCCGCGCGATGTACGCCGTCCGATAGGCAGCCGTCCATAACGACCCCACAGCAATCACCCCCACCACCCCAAACAGCAACGCCCCCGGCGTCCACCCCGCCGCCCCCGTCACCGCCCCATCAAACAACGCCGCCAACGCCAGCAAAACCAGCCGCTCCGCCCGCTGCATCAGCCCTTCCTTGCAACTAACGCCGAGCGCCTCCCCCCGCGCTCGCGCATAACTAACACGCATCGACC